>JBFLYD010000020.1 GCA_040756905.1 Acidobacteriota bacterium | reverse complement strand
TTTTCAAATTCTGATTTCATCGAAAAAGTGGCCGGAATAAATCGGAATGGGTGGCCACTTTCAATCAGAATCAGTGGCCGGTTTGAATCGGAATCGATGGCCACTTTGGATCGGAATATACATTTTACAAATTCTTTAATTATTTTATGATTAGAAGTGAAATTATAAATAATTTTCATACCTTCTTTTTTGTTGAATTCAACTACCATTATTTCAGTGTTCTTATCTAATATATTATTTAAAATCTCAATTAATTTGGGCCTTGCCCAATCAAGATATGTAGAGAAAGTGTTAATGTTATCAAATATAAGAATGAGTCTTTTTTTCTCAGGAAGAGAAATTTCTTTTTCTTTCTTTTGTTCTTTTTTCTCTTCCACTTCTTTTGTTTTAATTTCCTCTAATCTCTCCTCATAGCTTATGAGGTTAAAATATTGAATTGGAACAGGATATCCATCTTCAAATACTTCTATCTCTTCCTTTTTCAAATCAGTCACAAAATTTCCTTTTTTATCTTTTGCGATAAAATCAACAAGAACTAATTGAACCAAAACCTCATGTCTGGGTCTTATTTCTTTTTGCTGAAAAGATAGAAAAAATAAATTTAAAAATATGAAAAAAAGATGAAAAAACTTTTTCATATCTCCTTAAAGATATTATTTAATATTCAATGATTTATGTCAATTTAGATTATATTTATTTTTTTCCTTAAATATAAAATAAATTTTCTTTTGAAATTTATTAATTATCGAATAACATATTTGGTTTAAATCGCTGATTTAAAGATAAAAATTTTTATGTTTATTTTATTTTAAGTGCATGAATTTCCAGTTCCTAAACAGGTTAGTCCTTCACATGTTCCACAAAAAGTACAGCCTAAAGTCCAACAGTTTTGGCAAGTTGGAGGTTCACAGGTAGCTCCATAAGCTGTTTGCTCGGGGCAAGGTGTTATTTCACAAGTTGGACAATCTTGGGCGCTTGGAGTACAGTTTGGTTCTACTATTTTAGAATTAATATCATTATTGTTTTGATTTCTTCCTTCTAAACTGCTTATAGAAGATTTGAGTGAATCTGAAAAAAGTGGGGAGTCTTTTTCTTCATCAATTTTAATAAGAGTTGGAGCTTCTCTGCATTCTAAGAGGGGAAAATTTATGCAAAAATTTTTTAAATATAGGATAAATATTTTGCCCGGTGATAATTTTTATCTAATATCAAAGTTAAACGGATGATCCTCCATAAGAAGTTGAAGATTGCATTCTTTATTTTTTAATTGATATAATTTTTTAAAATACTATAATAGCGAAATAATGAGTGATGAGTTAGAAGTATTAAAATTAGTTACAAGAAGGTTAAAAGAAGCAGGAATAGAGTATATGATTACAGGTTCAACAGCAGTTAACTTTTATTCTGTTCCAAGAATGACTCGAGATATTGATATCATTATTGAATTATCTCTAAATAATATTGAAAAAATCGAAAATTTATTCTCAGATGAGTTCTATATGGATAGAGAGGCAATTTATAAAGCAGTGGTTCAAAAGGGAATCTTTAATATAATTCACAACAGTTATTTAGTTAAAATTGACTTTATTATTCGTAAGGATAGTGATTTTCATAGAGAAGAATTTAGAAATAAAAGAAGGATAATTGTTGAGACAGTAAATATGAATGTCGTGTCTCCAGAAGATCTTGTCCTTTCAAAACTTTTCTGGGCTAAGGAGAGTAAATCTGAGGTTCATATTAATGATGTGAGAAATTTGTTGAATAATGTGAAAGATTTAAACATTGAGTATATAAGTTATTGGGTAAATAAACTTGGAGTGGATGAACTTTACAAAGAGGTTTTAAAATGAAGGATACAAGCTCTGGTATGGAGAAGAAATTTAACTCTATGTTAATGCAAAGAAGTGGGGAAGATCGAGTTAAAATGGGATTTTCAATGAATGACTCTGCAAGACGTTTAGTCATTGCATCTATTTTAAATAAAAACCCTAATGCTTCTCCTTTGGAAATTCGAAGAGAATTATTTCTAAGGTTTTATGGAATTGATTTCGATAAGAAAAATAAAGAAAAAATTTTGAAATTTTTGGAAGGTTATAAATCAAACAAAGATTGAAAAATTAAAGTTTTAAATAAAAATTTAAGATTTGCCATTTACATTTTTAATCTTTAGCAAAATATCCTTCTCTGTGTTTTACAATGACTTTCTTCATTCTTACCTTAACTTTTATTTTTCTGTATTTTCCATCCATTATCTTATTAGTTGAGGAATATCCCAAAATATATGCTTTACTTATCATATCCCCGATTATTTGAAGAGCTTCTCCTAAATCATTGGTGTTAGTTATAGCCTCTCCGCCTGTCCTGGAGGAAAGATCTCTCAGAAAAGATTGGCGAAAGAAAGGATTGAACAGATTTTGGTGTTTTTCTCTTTGTGAAGCTGTCATCTGCAAATCTCTGTACATGAAATTGTAGTCTTTAAGACCACCAATATCTAATGAGTAAATAGCAGTATTAGAATCATTGAAATATTTTGCTAAAAAAGCTGGATCATTCAATTCATGAGTGGAGTAAGCATCTTCTCCTAATCTGCCACTGAAAAAATTTCCATAACCTTCGGATAGGAAGATAACTCTTTTTTCTCCTTCAATTCTTTTCAGCTCTTCTGCTATCAGCTTAAGTCTTCTCAAGCCTCGTAAGGATAACATTTTAAATTCCATATTCAACAAAGGAAACACAACATCTCTTTCCATCTCTGCCATTGGTAATTTTTCTGGGGAAGAACTGAAGTATATAAAATCTATAGGATAAAATGATTCTTTTAAGACTTTTTTTATAATCTTTGATACTGAATCTGGTTCTTTTTCTGATATAAAAATTCTACCCTTTTTGAAAAGATATGATTTTCCACCTATATAGATTAAAAGATTATCATCATGAGTAATAAAGTTCTTTAAAAATTTCTTAAGCGGTTCTTCTAATCTTGTTACATAAAATGGGCTTGTTGTGATCTGATCAAATATAAGTATTATTGTCCTTGGTGGAAAAGATTGTCTTAATTCATATTGTTCTCTTGATATTGATTTTTTCTCATCAGTGTTATCTTCAAATATCAATTTACTATCTTTTATTTTCTCAAGATAGAATAAAGAAATATATTGTCTTTTACCATCTTCATATACTTCAAAATCTTCTATCTTTAATCTTTCGATAAAATTTCCTTTCTTGTCAGTTACAACAGTTGGAACCAGGATTAGACGCACCTCAACTTTTTCCTGAATCTTACCCAATTCTTGAGAAAATAAAAATATGTTTAGAAATAAAATGGAAAAAATTAAATATTTTCTCATTTTTTTAATTTTTCTGTTCATTTCTGAGATATTTAAATTATACCATAATTTAAACTCAAAAATTTTTTAAATATAGGGTAAATATTTTACGCTCAATTTATTTTTTTAGAAATTTTAGAATATAATGAGCAAATTCTTCGAAAACTTTTAAGCGTTCTTGAAAAGGATATGCATAAGGAAGAGAGGGCAAAGGATTAATCCTGCTTTTCTTCCAATTCTTTGGATTCGGGTATTTCTGTGATTTTTGTAAGTTTTTCGTGAACTTTTAACAATCTTTTTTCTGCATCTTCGTATTTACTTCTTGTATCCCTTAAATGTCTTCCCATCACTTCAAAATCTTCCTGAAATTTTTTAAAATCGCCCTGAAGCCTCATTAAATTCAGGATTATTTCTTTTGCGCTTTTTTCAATTCTCATTCCTTTCAACCCAAGCACGATTGCCTGAAGGTATGCAAAAAAAGAATTGGGAGATACTGGAATAACATGGCGCTTGAGAGCATAATAAGAAACGCTCGTTTCTTCTCCAAATGATTCATCTTTTATGATAGTTTCATAGTAGATATTTTCAGCGGGTATGTACATCAAGGCAAAATCGAAAGTTCCTTCATCAGGCAATATGTATTTTGCTGAGATCGAATTGATATGATTTTTAACATCGGTTAGAAATTTTTTTCTGGAATTTTTTTTATCCTCTTCATCAGTTGCTTCCATCATTTTTCGAAAATTTTCAAGGGGGAATTTTGCATCTACTGGTACCATTCCTGTTCCAAGATGAATTACTGCATCGACAGTTTCTCCAGATTTGAATTTATATTGAATTGAAAAATTGGAAGCTGGCAAAATTTGCGAGAGAAGATCTTCGAGGAATAATTCTCCAATAGAGCCTCTTAATTTGGGAGTTTTCAATATCTCCTGTAATGAAGATATATCTTTTCCAATTTCAAAAATTCTTTCTGCGGATTGGGAAAGGATTCCAAGTCTTTCCTTTACATCTCCAAATATTCTGGAAGTTGAGTCTATAGTTTCAGATACATTTTTCTGAGAAAGAAGAAGATTTTGGTTAATCTCCTTAAGTCTTTGATTAAAGTAAAATATTAATAAGCCTATTACCAAAAGAATTATGACAGCTAAAATTCCAATTATTAATATTTCCATTGTAAAAATTTTAATTCTTTTTCAATCTTTAATCAATTATTAATACAAACGAATTAAATAATTTAACATGTAGGGTAGGGCTTTAGCCCTGCTATTCAGCAACCCTGAAGGGTTGCCCTCCAAAATATTTTATGTGTTTGTATTAGTTAATTGGCGTGCCTTGACATTGATGCATCTCAATGCTATAAAAAATTTCTGGGGTGAGGTTAAAAATTCGGACAGCAAGGGTGAGTTTGTTTATTCGTGACGGTTTTCAGGAACCTTTGGTTTCTGTGCCACTCTTCCTGCCCATAAAATTATTAAGTTAGTTTATTTTGTTTTATTTAATTTCAAATTTTTTTGAAGGGTTAGGTTATAATTGAAATGAAGGAGAATAATAAGATATGAAAATGAAAAAGGAAATATTTCGTATTCCTGAGAATATCAGGCAAGGAGGACCGGCAATAATAAAAGAGAAGAAGAAAAAAATAGTTTTCCTCTCTGGCACTCGCACTCCCTTTGGAGAGGTGGGAGGAGCTTTTAAGGATATTCCACCCATAGAACTTGGTGCATATGCTGCAAGGGCAGCAATAAAAAAAGCAGGACTTGAGGGAAGAGAAGAGCTTATCGATGAATGCATATTTGGAAATGCAATGCATACAAGTATCGATTCTCATTATGGAGCCAGACATGTGGGTCTGAGAGCTGGACTGAGTTTTTTTGCACCGGGTCTTACAGTGAATAGAATTTGTTTTTCAGGAGGGGAAGCTGTAATTCAGGGAGCAAAACAAATATTATTGGGTGAAGCAGACATCGTTCTTGTTGGAGGATACGAGAGCACAAGTCAATCTCCGACGTTGCAATATGGTGCTGCTTATGGATATCCCTACATGGCAGGCCCAAGAGTCTATGCTCTTTTTAAAGATGGCTTAAATGATACTTACATAGATACGGACATGATGGGAACTGCAGAAAATCTGGCAAAATTATATGGGATAACAAGAAAAGATGCTGATGAATTTGCTTTTTCTTCGCAGCATAAAGCAGCAGAAGCAAAGAAAAGTGGTCACTTAGCTAAAGAAATAACCCCTGTTACTATTAAAACAAGAAGGGGTGATGTAATTGTTTCAGAGGATGAACATCCAAGACCTGACACTGCCCTTGAGAGTCTTTCAAGATTACTTCCTGTAAAACTTGGTGGAATACATACTGGTGGAAATTCAAGTGGTATTGTAGATGGAGCTGCTGCATTAATCATGACAACAGAAGAGAAAGCAAAAGAACTGAGAATTGAACCAATAGGAGAACTTATTTCATGGGGAACAGCAGGAGTTGACCCTCATTATATGGGGATAGGTCCTGTTCCTGCTTCAAAAATAGCTTTAACAAGAGCAGGTTTATCCCTGAATGATTTAAAACATATAGAAATAAACGAGGCTTTTGCAGGTCAGTATTTAGCTGTGGAAAGAGAACTTGCTTTAGATCGCTCGAAAGTTAATGTAAATGGTGGTGCAATAGCCCTTGGACATCCTTTGGGAGCCACTGGTGCAAGGCTGATCATTGCTTTGCTGACTCTTGGAGGATTGGGCCTTGCTTCAGCTTGTATAGGAGGTGGGCAGGGCGGGGCTGTGATAGTTGATGGATATGGAGTTCAGTAAAAATAATAAAAAGGAGTTATAAAAAATGAGCAATAATCATGTATTTTATGAAAAAGAGTCCATTGCCTGGGATGATGTTGAGGTATTAATAGTTGGAGCCGGGACTATGGGTTCAAGTTTAACCCAGACATATGCCCAGAACGGATTTAATGTCGGCTTGATTGATATAATTGATGAGATAATTGAAAGAGCATTTGAAACTATAAAAAAGGAGCTTGAAGATGCGAGAAAGGCTGGAATATTTTCTGAAGGACAGATTAAAGAGATAAAGAAAAGAATAATAGCTACGACAAGTTATGAAGAAGCCTGCAGAGGAAAAAATCTCAAATTGGTAATAGAAACAGCCACTGAAAAAATTGAAGTGAAAAAACAAATTTTTAAAAAGCTTGATGAACTTTGCGCTCCTCATGTAATTTTTGCAACAAATTCTTCCTCTTTAGACACAAACATTCTTGTCCGAGTGACAGGAAGGCCTGATAAGGTAGTATGGATGCATTATTTCTATCTACCCCATAAAAATCGCGCAGGAGAGTTTGCCGGAACTGATACTGCTTCGAATGAAAGTATTCAGGTTGCTTCAAAGTATATGAAATTGGGTGGAAAAGTAGCCACTCCAATACTTTCAAGCAGAAAAGGAGGAGCTGCAGATATAATCTTTGTTTCTTTACTGCTTGAAGCTACAAGAATGTTAGAGGAAGGGTACGATGTACCGACTGTCGAAGCTGCTGGCAGAAAAGCTTTTAACATGCCTCTCGGGTTTTTAAGTTTGATGGATGCTACAGGTTTGCCTGTTGGATACTATTCAATGTGTTCTTTTTCTGATTCATCCAACCCGGATGACCCTCTTTACAAGGTTTATAAAAATTTCTTTACGCCAACTAAAATTTATACAGAGTTGATGAAAAGATATGATTCAGCAGCCGATAAGGCGAAAGTTAGATGGGTATCTGAGGAAGATTTAAGAAAAGAACCAGAAAATATTGAGATTGTAGAAAAGTTAAAGGAAAGATTCTGGGCAGTTGGATTTATGACAGCTGTGGAAGTGGTGGATTCTAAACTAATTGAAATAGAAGAAGTAGAAAAGTTGTGCCAGAATGCCTTTTTATGGAAGGAGGGGCCATTTACTCTGATTAACAAAATAGGACTGAAAGAGACGATGAGGATAATCAAAGAGAGAGAAGAGATAGCTAAACTCCATGGAATTCATTTTCCTGTTCCAAAGCTCCTTATAGATCAACATAAAAAAAATAAACCCTGGCCAGTCAGATTAAGCCCAATAATTTATGAAAAAGAAAACAGAGGTCAAATTGCAAGAATTATGATTTCTAACCCCCAGAATGCAAATGCCCTTGACAATCAGGTCTTTGAAGATTGGAGGGAATCATTTAAAAGAGCAAATGAGGATGATAGGATAAAAATAATAATTTTTGACTCTGCTCCCATAAAAACCTTCATAGCCGGAGCTAATGTTTATAACTTTATAAAGAATATAAAAGAAAATAATTTTGAAAATATTAAAGAAGACACAGCCATGTGGCAGGATGTTTTATTCCATAAAATGACAGGAGAAGGGAAGCCTAAAGTAGCGATAATCGATGGAGCAGCTTTTGGAGGCGGGGTAGAAGTTGCCCTGGCATTTGCCTATGACCCTGATAGTGTGGTCATCATAACAGACCGCACAACTTTTGCTCTTCCTGAAACAAGGCTTGGGATCTATCCAGGACTACGGGGAACATCTTTAGTACCAATATTGATTTATAAGGCTACTAATGACCCAGAGCTGGCAGTGGCAATTTCCCGTTATTATATATTAGCTGGAGGGACAACAACTTCCTCTCCTCGTGTGATAAAATACTTAGGGATGGCTGATTATATTGTTCCTTGTAATAAAAGAGATGAAATCGCTGATAAAATATCCCAGGCAATAATTGATAATAATGGTAAACCTCTCAATAAAAAGCAGTTAAAAGAATTGAATATTTTTGAAGTTCCGGATAAGCTTACTTTTGAAGAAAAGGAAGAGCTTCGCTGGATGAAGGATCTGTTCTTGAAAAAAGACCTTATTCCTACCCTTTATGCTTATGGCCTTGGATGGACTGAGGTATTTTTTTCCGGAGACCAGAAAGCATATGCTCAAAGGATAGCGAGGAGAGTGGCTACAAATTCTCCAAATGCAGTCTGGACAGCAAACTGGTTGATAAGCAAAGGTTTTAATGATTTTCTTAATGGGAAGAGCCTTGATGAGGTAGCCCGATGGGAACTTGATGGTTATCTTATACCAACTTTCCAGCATCCCGATGCTCTGGAGGGTTTAACAGCACTTGTAGAAAGAAGATTTCCTGAATTCAAAAGAACATATCCTTTTTAATGAAAATATTAAACTTTTATGGGTAAGACGTATTTGAAAGCAAGTAAATTTTTGAGGTGGTTAATAATTAGAGCAGCAAGGGTGACCCGAAAACACGCTGTATTTTCCCCAGCGCGGAAAATTACAGCTCGGCACTCATGCTCTGCTCTTTCTTCAGACCATAAATGGTCAGAAGAAAACCATGCCCGCTCAGCATTCGTGACGGTTTTCTTGGCCACCCTTCCTGCTCGAAGATGAGAACGCATAAAATTGCAGTTGTTGGAATTGGCCCCATAGGAGGAATATTAGCTTCAAATTTAATAAAAAACAATGAAGACGTAATTCTGGTTGATATAATGAAACAAAAGCTTGAAAGGATTAAAGAAAGAGGACTGAAGATTAGTGACCCAAATGGACTTATAAGAGGAAGTTTTGAAATAAAGCCAGAGAATACTCTTTATTCTGTTTCAGAACTTGATAAATTCAATGTTGATGTGTTATTCATCTGTGTTAAAGCATATGCGATAGAATCTCTTATTCCTGAGATTAAGAAAATATATAATCCTGAGTTGAAATTGATAAGCTTCCAGAATGGTCTTGATACAGAAAAAATTCTTGGGAATGCTTTTGGTGAGGAAAAAATTTTCAGAGTTGTTATAAATTACGCAGGAAATCTTATATCTGATAATGAAATAAGCGTTACTTTTTTTAACAAACCAAACTACATTGGATGTTTAAAGAAGGAGGATATTCCGGTTGCAAAGGAACTTGCTGAAATGATAAGTTCTGCCAAGCTCGATACAGAATATACTAATGAAATAGAAAAATACGTATGGGAAAAAGTAATATTAAATTCTGCCCTTGCTCCTGTATCAGCAATCACTGGGTTGACTATGGAAGAAGCTATGGATCTAAAGGAGACATTTGAAATTGTTGAACAACTGGTTAAAGAAGGCATCGAGGTAGCAAAAGCTCATGGAAATGTTTTTCCTCCTGATTTTTTTGATTTTTGTATCTCCTATCTAAGAAAGGGAGGGTATCACAAGCCTTCTATGTTGATCGATGTGGAAGAAGGGAGGAGAACAGAAATTGATTTTATCAATGGAAAAATAGTTAAATATGGTGAGCTTTACAGTGTTGAAATTCCTTTTCAAAAAAGTATCACATTTCTTGTCAAGGGAATTGAAAAAAGACTAAAAAGTGCAGGGAATTAAAAAACATAATAAATGTTATAAAAAATTTTAGCTGAAATTGAGATGAAAGAAATAGTATCAACAAAATTACTTAAAGAAATTCTGAAACAATATTACCAGTCATTGTATCAAGATTCGCAAAATCCCCATCAGAAAGTTGCATGGTGCTCGAGTGTGGGACCATCAGAAATCTTAATCAGTATAGGGTTTAAAGTATATTTCCCTGAAAATCATGGGGCTTTACTGGGAGCCACAAGGGAAAGTAATAAATATATTTCGATTGCAAATGCAATGGGCTATTCACCTGAAATATGCTCTTATCTGACTTCAGACGTAGGAGCTTTCATAAAAAAAGAAACTCCTCTGACAAAAGCTTATGGAATTCCGTCAATTCCTGAGCCTGATGTTCTCGTTTACAGTACCAATCAATGCAGGGAGATTCAGGATTGGTTTCTTTTCTATTCAAGGGAGTATAATGTGCCTGCCTTTGGTGTATTTCCTCCTTGGAAAATAGATGAATTGACAGAAGAACAAATTGGATTTGTGGAGAAACAATTTAAGAGCTTGATAAATTCTTTAGAAAAAATTACAGGAAAAAAATTAGACATAGATAGATTAAAAGAAGTTGTAAGTTTATCCGGTGAAGCATCGAAATTATGGAGAAAATTTCTTGAAACAGCGAAAAACAGCCCCTCTCCGATTACTTTTTTTGATGGTTGCATTCACATGGCTCCAGTGGTAATGCTAAGAGGAACAAACATTGCAGTGGAGTATTACAAGGCATTAAACGAAGAGATAGCGAAAAGAGTTGATGGTAAGGTTGGAGCTATTGAGAAAGAGAATTTGAGGTTTTACTGGGAAGGAATGCCTGTCTGGGGAAAGCTAAGGTTTTTTTCTGAGCTATTTTCGAAGTTTAACACATGTGTTGTGGCATCAACATATTGCAATTCATGGATTTTTGATAACTTCTCTTCAGAAAATCCATTGAGGAGTTTAGCTGAGGGATACACTCAGATTTTCATAAATAGAAGTGAAACAAAAAAAGAAGCTTTATTAAAAGAAATGATCGATGAGTATAAAGTGGACGGCATTGTATTTCATGATGCAAAAACCTGTCCCAATAATTCAAATAGCAGGTTTGGTCTTCCCCAGAGAATGATTAAAAAATTTGGAATTCCATATTTGATTATCAATGGCGACTTGAATGATCTAAGATGTTTTTCCGAAGAGCAGACAATAACTGCAGTCGAATCATTCGTTGAACAGATAATTGAATCAAAAAAGGAAATTAGAGGCTAAGAATTTATGTATTTTTCAGGAATTGACCTTGGTTCATCTTATTCGAAAGCAGTAATAATCGATGAAAATAAAAAAATTGTTTCAGATTGTATAAGAAAGACGGGTTTGAGTTTTGAAAAAATCTCGGAAATTGTTTTTAATGCAGCATTAAAAAAAAGAAATATATCAAAAAAAGAGGTTGTATCTGTGGTTACAACTGGCGTTGGCAGGAATAACTGTCCTTTTTCAGATTTTTCAAAGTCAGAGATAAGCTGTTTTGCAAAAGGATGTTTTCACTATTTTCCTGGAGGGAGCATTATAGTTGACATAGGAGGACAGGATAATAAAATAATCAAAATATCAGAGAACGGGAGACAGGTTTATTTTAAAATGAACAGGAAATGTGCAGCAGGCACTGGAAGTTTCCTCGAAGAGATCTCAATAAGACTTGGTATCTCTCAAAAGAGAATGAATTCAATGGCAAAAAAAGCTTACAAGAGTGTAGAAATTGGAAGTTATTGCACTGTATTTACCTGTACTGAGATTATCCATCATATTCGAACTGGAAAAAACATCAATGAAATCCTCAGGGGAGTTTTTGAATCTGTGGTAAAAAGAATTCTTGAAATGGATCCCTTTGAAGAAAAAGCAATTCTTACAGGAGGTGTGATAGCTAATAATCCTGTAATTGTTGATATTTTTAAAGAAAAATTAGAACATAGTTTTCTTGTTCCTCCTAATCCCCAGACAATTGGAGCTTTTGGAGCAGCAATATATGCTTTTGAAAATTATTTATCCAGCAAGGTGAGCTGAATGAATTCTATTGTGCTAAAATCAAACATTCCACTTGGAGAAATCTACCCCAACATTGGAATAATGCTGAGAGAAAGGAAGGAAAAATTTTTTAATAATTTTGTTCTTCAAGAAAAAAGAGAGGGTAAATTTCAAAAATATAAATGGTATGAATTTTACCATGAAATTTCCATTGTTGGCACATCTTTGATTGAAATGGGAATAAAAAAAGGAGACAAAATAGCAGTTCTTTCAAGAAATCGAAAAGAAATGTTGGTATTGGAACTTGCAGTGATGAGTATTGGTGCTATATCTGTTCCAATCTTTTCTGAATATCCAGCTTTTCAGATTGATTATATTTTAAGTCATTCTGATTCAAAATTTCTCGTTGTTTGTGACAGGCCTCATTTGAATGAGGCACTTAAAACAAAGGCAATCGAATCGATTGATAAGATATTCGTAATGGAGTGGAAGCCCTATTATGGACATAAACATAAAAACATCTCTGATTTTAAAATCTTGTACGATTTCAAAAGAGACACTTCTGAATTTGAGAATCGGATTGAAATGGTAGATCAAGAGGATCCATGTTTAATAATGTATACATCGGGGACAACTGGGATGCCAAAAGGAGTTGTTCTGTGTCATAGAAATATTCTCTCCCAGCAGAAAGCTTTAAGTTTGCTATGGAATGTAGGACCTGGCGATAGATTTCTCTCTTATCTTCCATGGCATCACAGCTTTGGAGGTTTATTTGAGAGATTCACAGCCATTTGTTCAGGAGCAACTCTAACAATAGATGAAAGTTATGGTAAAGACATCCCGTTACTTCTTAAGAATTTCAGAGCTGTTAAACCAACTGTTTATTTCAGCGTTCCTAAAATTTATCAGGTTCTTGTAACAGAAGCGATGAATTCAAAAGAAATTGAAAAAGAAATAATACATCCAGAGCTTAAGTTTGTATTTACAGCAGCAGCTCCTCTTCCAGAGGATATTTCAGAATATTTCAAAAAGAAAAAAATCTCCATCGTTGAAGGATGGGGGCTTACTGAGACCTCACCCTGTGCTACTCTTACTCCTCTATCAGGAGAACGATACCCCCACACGGTTGGATTTGCTATTCCTGGAGTAGAAGTAAAAATTTCAGATGAGGGAGAAATTCTAGTAAGAGGACCAAATGTTATGCTCGGATATTACAAAGAACCTGCAAAAACTTCCCAGGTAATCGAAGATTCAGGCTGGTTCCATACTGGTGATCTGGGAGAGATTTCAGAGAAAGGATTGGTTATTAAAGGAAGGATGGATGGAGTCTTCAAATTGCTGAATGCAGAAAAGGTATCATCTCAGATTGTTGAAACAGCTATAATAAGTTCAAGCGATTATATAGACAACGCAGTAGTTCTGGGCGAAGGAAAGGATTT
Source organism: Acidobacteriota bacterium (assembly GCA_040756905.1). NCBI lineage: Bacteria > Pseudomonadati > Acidobacteriota > Acidobacteriota bacterium. Next base: position 11,073 of record JBFLYD010000020.1, on the reverse strand, counting down.
TGTATCAGCTTTGATATTTCCTAACTTTAAGAACCTTGAAAATTGGGCTCAAAAAAATAAAATAAGCGTTTCCTCAAAAAAGGCATTGTTGAAAAACCAATTAGTGAGAGAGCTATTTCAGAATGAAATAAGTAATGCAAACAAAAAAATATCTCCAAAATTTGCCAGGGTAAAAGCATTTGCTCTTATCGATAGAGAATTGAATTTAAAGAAAGCTGAGCTCACACCTTCGTTAAAAATTGTTAGAAGTAAGGTAATTGAAAATTTCAGTAATCTGGTTAAAGCAATTTATCATCCTGGCGAAGTAGATTTAAAATATAAAAAGGAGGTTATATTTCTCGAAAAAGAAGAGTATCCAGGAGCGATGAAATTATAATTTTTATAATACATACAATAAATTAAAAATCAAAAAGGAGGCAATATGAATGAGTTAGAGGGAAAGGTTGCAATTGTTTCAGGAGGAAGTCGTGGGCTCGGAAGGGCTATATCTTTAGAGCTTGCTAAAAGTGGAGCAGACCTTGCCATTAATTATAGAAAGAGCGTTGCAGAAGCAGAAAGCCTGATAGAAGAGATAAAATCAATGGGAAGGCGAGCAATAGCCTACAGAGCAGATGTCTCAAGCTTTGAAGATGCTCAAAAAATGGTTGAGGATGTTTTAAAAGAATTAGGTCGAATTGATATTCTGGTTAACAATGCAGGGATTAACATGGATTCAGTTATATGGAAAATGAGCGAAGAGCAATGGGACAATGTCATTAATGTAAATTTAAAAGGCTATTTTAATTACATAAGAGCTGTCTCTCCGATTTTTAGAGAGCAGCTATCAGGAAAGATAATCAATATAACTTCTATAAATGGACTTAGAGGGAAATTTGGCCAGAGCAACTATTCCGCAGCAAAAGCAGGAATCATCGGATTAACAAAAACATTGGCAAGGGAATTAGGAAAATACAATGTAAATGTCAATGCTATAGCTCCTGGCATGATTGAAACAGATATGATAAAAGATTTACCCCAGGATATTAAAGATAATGCAATCAGAGAAACAGTATTGGGAAGGCTTGGCAAGCCAGAAGATGTGGCTTATCTTGTTGTATTTTTATGTTCTGATAAAGCCAGGCATGTAACCGGAGAGATTATTAAAGTTGATGGAGGTCAGTATATATAATTGATGGAGGAAAAATGGAACTTTCTGATGTTGTTGTTATAAGTGCTGTGAGGACAGCAATGGGAAAATTTGGAGGAACATTGAGAAATGTCCCTGCCTATAATTTAGGAGCCCATGCAATAAAAGAAAGTCTTAAGAGAGTTGGGCTTGAAGGAATGGATGTAGTAGATGAAGTAATTTTAGGACATTGTAGACAGGCTGGAAATGGACCAAACCCGGTTAGAACTGCTTCTGTAAGGGCAGGAATTCCTGCATCAATTCCCGCTCATAGCCTGAACATGGCATGTCCTTCCGGAATGAAAGCCCTAATCCTGGCATCTCAGGCAATAAGGTTAAAGGAAGCAGAAGTAATGGTTGTGGGTGGAATGGAAAGCATGAGCACGATTCCTTATCTTCTGAAAGATGCAAGATGGGAAGGATTCAAAATGGGGGATAAAGTTTTGATGGATGGATGGAATGACACAATTGACCCATTATGCAACATGGGCATGGGTCAAACTGCTGAAAGACTCCAGGAAAAGTATAATGTATCGAGAGAAGAGCAGGATAAATTTGCTCTGGAAAGTCATAGAAAAGCCCATGAAGCTCAGATAAATGAATGGTTTTCAGAAGAAATCGTCCCTTTTGAAGTATTACATCCTGATACAAAAAAGCCAGTTATTTTTGCCGCAGATGAAACAATAAGACCTGATACTTCCCTTGAAAAGCTTGCCAGGCTAAAACCTGTGTTTAAACAGAATGGAACAGTTACAGCTGGAAATTCTTGCAGCATGTCAGATGGAGCCACAGCCCTTGTTGTAACTTCAAGGGAAAAAGCAAGGAGTTTAGGAGTTGAACCTTTGTTTTCTATAATTTCTCATGCTACAGCTGCAGTTGACCCTGATGTGATGGGAGAAGGACCTTCGATAAGTATGCCAATGGTATTGAAAGATGCAGGTATGACATTGTCGGATATGGACCTTATTGAAGTAAACGAAGCTTTTGCCGTTCAGATATTGGCAAATGAGATGAACCTAAAATGGGACAGGAGTAAGCTTAACATTCATGGAGGAGCGATAGCTCTTGGTCATCCTACAGGGATAAGTGGTGCAAGAATACTCGTGACATTATATTATGCGCTAAGAAGAATAGATAAAGAGATAGGAATTGCAGGAATATGCGGGGGTGGGGGAGTAACTACTGCAATGGTAATTAAAAGAGAGAAATAAAGAGCGGAGGAAAAATGGAAATCTATGAAAGAAATATAAACTCTTCTGTAAGGAAATTGAATGAAAAATACATTGTTACCGAAGCTTCGTTACTCGATTTAAGTCACAACATGAGGGTTGAGTTAAAAATTAACCTTGAAACATCAGTAATTGAAGAGGCAAGCGCCCAAATTTTAAAAGCTCCATTTCAAGTTTGTAACTATACATTAGAAAACATAAAAAGGATAGAAGGGTTCAAAATCGAAAGGGGAATTAATAAAAAGTTAATAAATGCTCTTGGAAAATCAGATGGATGCACTCACTTTTATGAATTAGCCCTCGAAGCTGTAAGATTAAGTTTTAATGTGATGCTTGGAATAAGATTCAACTGGAAAGAATGGGTCTCAAGAACTGTAAATGAAGAAGAGTTTATCAAAATGGCAATGCCATATTTGAAAAATAGTTGCCTTCCTTTTAAAACTGATGAATAAAATTTCAAATTTAATTGGTTTTGAAAAATTAATACAAACGCACAAATATTTGTTACATTCTATTGTCGTGTCACTTAAATATCTTTTGTTATTCCTTTGTGACATGACACTTTCCCTATGGGAGAAAGATCTCCTTAGACGCTTCGCTGAGCACCCCCAGATATTGAGAAGTTCCTTCCCCATACCCCTTCAGTGGGCTTTATGAGAAATTTTTTGTTTATAAAGATATTTATGGGACAGCACACTATTTTTATCCCTTACCCCCGTATCAAGTACGGGGCAGGCTTTAATCTTCTCCCCTTAGGGGAGAGGGAAGGGTGAGGAGGTAGAAATGTATTAAAATTAAATACGTTTGCATTAATAATCAGTTAACTGAAAAATTTTGGAGGAAGTGATGTCATATGAAAACATAATTGTTGAAAAAAAAGATGATGTTTTTGTTTTAACTCTTAACAGGCCTCCCCTTAATATATTGAACATAAAAATGATGAATGAGATAAACATGGCTTTAGAAGAAGTTTTAGGATGGAAAGAATGTAAAATTCTTCTCATAAAAGGCGAAGGAAAAGCCTTTTCAGCAGGAGCTGATGTAGGAGAGCATCTTCCAGAAAAAGTAAATGAAATGCTTAAGACTTTTCATAAAATGTTTTACCTTCTTGATTTATTCGAAGGAATCTCAGTTTCTGCTGTTAATGGTTCTGCATTAGGAGGAGGATGTGAGCTGGCTCTTTTCTGTGATATGGTTCTTGCTTCTGAGAAAGCAAAATTTGGTCAGCCAGAGATAAAGCTGGGAGTATTTCCTCCAGTAGCTGTAGCTCTATATCCTTTAGTTTTCCCTTCAAGATTTATTATGGATTTTATCCTTTCTGGAGAGATAATTGATGCTACAGAGGCAGAAAAAAAAGGTCTTATAAATAAAATAATATCCTCAGAAAGATTTTATGAAGAAGTTGATGAATATCTTAAAAAGTTTAAATCCCTGAGCCTTTCTTCTTTAAAAATTACAAAAACTGTTATTAAAAAAATTATAAAGTTAGATTTCCAGAATAATTTAAAGTTTGCAGATGAGGATTATTTAACCATATTGATGAAAACCGAAGATGCAAATGAAGGCTTAAAAGCATTCCTTGAAAAAAGGGAGCCTCTCTGGAAAAATAAATAAAAGGAGAAATAATATGAAAGCAGCAATTTTTTATGGGCCTAATCAACCTTTAAAAATCGAGGAATTTCCAACTCCAGAATTAAAGAGAGATGAAGTATTTATTAAGATTAGAGCATGTGGAGTATGTCATACAGATTTACATTACATTGATCATGGTGTTCCAACTTTTAAAAAACCACCTTTAATTTTAGGTCATGAGCCTTCTGGCATAGTAGAAAAAGTAGGAGAGGATGTTAAAGAGTTTAAACCTGGAGATAAAGTATTAATTCCTGCAGTCTTGACCTGCGGATACTGTGAATACTGCAGAACAGGAAGAGAGAATATTTGTAGAAATATGATAATGCTTGGGAATAATATAGACGGAGCATATGCTGAATATATTGCAGCTCCAGCAAAAGATATATTTCATCTTCCTGATGAAATTCCTCTGGAAGAAGGAGCAGTAATAGCTGATGCGGTCTCCACTCCATACCATGCAGTAAAAAACAGGGCAAACATAAAACCTGGAGATGTAGTAGTTGTTTTTGGATGCGGTGGAGTTGGCATTAATGTGGTTCAGCTTGCTTCAGCGATGGGAGCGATCGTTGTGGCAGTGGATGTAAAAGAGAGTAAGCTGGAATGGGCTAAAAAATTCGGTGCTTATGAAATAGTGAATGCTTCTAAGGTTGAAGATTTAGCTAAAACATTAAGAAAAATGACTGGTGGAGGAGCTGATGTTGCAATTGAAGCTATTGGAAATCCAAAAACCATGGAAATCGCTTTTAATTCTCTAAAGAGTGGAGGAAGGCTTGTTGTGATTGGTTATTCAGACCAGAATCTTTGTTTAAATGCAGGAAGAATCATGTTCAGAGAGATGGAAGTAATGGGTTCTCTTGGATGTCGGCCGGTCGACTATCCAAAAATTATTGAATTGGCAAAGATTGGAAAAATAAAAATAAAAGAACTTGTCACCCATAAATTTCCATTATCTCAAATCAACGATGCTTTTGACTTATTAAGAAAAGGTGAAGAGTCTCTTTTAAGAGCAATTGTAGTGATGTAAAGTTGATAAGTATATAAAAGCGTTAGCCCATACGAATGAATTTAGAGTTTGTATCTACTACTTTTCCATCATTCAAGGTATATTTTCTGTCTATGGAATTTTTTCCAAAAGCCCTGTGGGAGATTATAATACAGGTTCTCTCTTTGAATCTCTCAGTTATAAGCTCCTCGATCCTCTTCTGTGAATCTAAATCAAGCTCTGAGGTTGCCTCATCAAATATTATTATGTCTGAGTCCTTAAGGATTGCCCTTGCAATTGATAGCTTTTTTCTCTCTCCACCAGATAGCTTCTTTCCTGTTTCTCCAATCACTGTTTCAAATCCATCTTCCAGATTCATTATGAATTCGTAGGCTCCTGCTAATCTGGCTGATTCAATTACTTTCTCATCCTTTGCATCGGGCTTGCTGTAGAGGATATTATTCCAAATTGTGTCATTGAATAAAAATACATTCTGGGAGACAAAGGAGATTCTTTCTCTTAGGGAGGAGAGGGAGAGGGTATTTATATCTCTGCCATCTATGGTTATCTTCCCTCTATCTGTTCTATATAGTCCAAGAATTAGCTTTACTATTGTGCTTTTCCCTGAGCCATTTGGTCCTTTGATGAGAATCTTTTCCCCTGGTTTAACTATGAGATTGAGACTCTTCAGAACATCTTCCTTTTTACTATCGTAGCTGAAGAAGACATCCTTGAATTCAATTTCTCCCTTTATCTCTTTAATCCTTACTCCTTCGTCCCTTTCTTCTATTAACTCAAATAGCTCTGTGACTCTGTTTAGAGCTGTTATTGCTGGTTGAAGGGTAAGTCCCATTGTTGCTAAGATTTGAGTTGGTCCATAGAGTTTTGCAAGATAGGCTGAAAATGCGATGTATGTTCCAATGGTAAATGTTCCCTCTATTATCTTCCATCCTGAATACCATAGGACAATGAATCCTCCAAGAGCTCCTATCAGAGAAAGAATCTCTGATGAGATGGTGAACTGGATATTTCGTTTTATGTTAGTCTGTTTTAGTTCATCTAAGGAAGTGTGAATCTTTGTTGTCTCTCTATCCTCTGAAGAGAAAGATTTTATAACCTCAACCCCTGATAGGGATTCCTGTATCTTCCTTGAAAGACTTGCTCCCTTCTCCATAACCTCTTTACTTGTTTTCCTTATCGATCTTGAATAGAATCTGGTTGCAACGAAAAGGAATGGAATGACTGTTAATGATATAAGGGTTAGCTTCCAATTCAGATAAAGAAGAATCCAGAGGCAGAATAAAAACTCAAGGATTCCAATAAGTATTCGGACAATGTAGTTAGAAAAGAAGATTCCCAGGCCTTCGACCTCAGAAATTCTTGAATGAAGATAGCCTGTCTGTTGTGAGTCGAAGAAGGAGAGAGGAAGTCGAAGGAGCTTAGAAAAAAGATCCTTCTTTATCTTAACCAGAACCTCTTGATTTAAGATATTGAAGAAATAGTTTGTTAGAAATGATAAGAGAAGCTTTAAAATCTGAAATCCTATAATGGCAAGGATAATAAGGTTTAGTAAACTTAGATTCTTTTTTGTAATTACATCATCCACAATGTATTTCATGAGGTAGGGAGTAGGAAGGACAAGGAGGGAAAGGAGAATCATAAAAATTGAGGCAAACAAGCCCTCTTTCAAATGTTCTTTCAGATAAGGAAGGATTAGTCTAACAGATGAAAAATGAAATTTTGAGCTTTCTTCTTTATTTTTTTGAGATATAATTGATTCTTTAAAATTTATTGTTGCCTGAAACATTTAAATAAGTTATTCAAAATTTATTTTATATTCGTAAATCTTCATACCTACATATCTATCGATAATAAATAACCTATCATTGTACACTTTTATATTATCGCAATAAGTGTTTAATTGCTTGGTAGTAATTATCTTGCCTGAATTATTGAAAACTAATAGTCTGTACAAATCGGTGGTCTCAGAATCAACATAAGCTTTTGGACCAGGGATAATATTTATACTTCTGTTTCTGTCCTCAATTATCATTTTTGTGCCAATTTTATACTCCTCTTTCGTTCTTGGTCTTGTTATGACTATAAGATAGATTCTTCCTTGATTATCAATTGATAATCCTTTAGATATCTGTTCTGCTTGTAGTCCAATGTAACTCTTGGTTTGCATATATTTCAACTCTGGAACCGTAAAGGGCATTTCAAATGAAATATTCATTACCAGTTCTCCTGTATTTGAGTATTTTTGAAGAAGCGGGCTGTATAAATAAGAAGTATAAATATTTTCATAAGTATCCAAAGAGAAATAAATAGAAGATTTCATTAAAGTAAGTAATAAAGATTTTTCCTCTTTTCGTTTCCCAATTTCTCTAATAATTCTGCCCTCATAATTGTATAGAAGGATTAAAGACGAAGACTTTAAAGATCTACTTCCATTATACATGATTATTCCACCTCTCATCACACCAATATGATAAGGAAAATAATTGATCTTAAAAGTTTTAAGAAAATCTCCTGTAGTCTTTAAAATCTGAATTCTTGAATTATACCTATCAGAGATAATCATATTGTTTTTATTATCAAATTCTAGATCAAATGGGTATAAAAAGTCAGCGGGACCTTGTCCCTTTCTTCCAATTGTGTTTATATACTTGCCTGATTTGTCAAATACTTGAATACGGTGATTTCCAGAATCCACAATGTATACAAGTCCATCTCTATCAATTTCTATATCGGTTGGCTCATTAAAAAATTTGGCTTTGTCAGCAGTCTCTTCACCCCCCCATTCTCTGACTAATGTAATTTTTACTTTACTCTCACAACCATTTATCTCTTGCATGGTATTATGAATGGTTTTTGCCAGAAAAGATGCCTCGGAGGATAAGAGAAGAAATATAATTAAACTCATTAAAATTTTAATTTTTGAGGCAGTCATAATCCTTTTTTATGAAATATTTTATCCTTTTTTCACTCTAATTAAAAAGAATATTATTTTATCCCATTAAAACAACTTATAAAAATATGATAAAATCCTCTTTTATTTTATCACCTCTCTGAAACTTATTATAGTTATCTTAATCCAAGGATTAACTTTTTTTGCACATAATTTCTCTTAGCCCCTCCTCTAATTTAGACCGCAATGGTAATGAATTATTTTTAGGTTTGCTTTAGAATACTTAATAAACATCCCTTATCTTGTATTTTTGTCTTATCCTTCCTGTCTGATTATATTGGATAGTCCCGTGCATCTACATGGGCCCATGCACTACTTGGCTCCCAACATGCACAAGCACAACCGCCTAAGTCAACACTTACTTGATAGGTAGACGCAGAGCCAACCTCAGGAGGGGAGCAAGCGCACTTACATGTTGTTAAAGGTGTTACCTCTGAAAGTTCTGAAATGCCCTCAGGTTTTACTAAAATCATTGTAGCACCTCCTTATAATCTTGAGATTTTGAAAAATCTCGTCTTCGCAATTAAACAAATTATTCAAATTTTTTTCAAAAATTAAAAATATCACTTTCATATCAAAGAATGATTTAGATTATACATAGTTACTCTATTCTCCACTTAGAAAGATAATTGAGCCCTTTTGGATTAAGATCCAATAATTTACAAAAAAATCGTAAATATTTTTCTGTTAAATATTGAGCAATTATACAATTTTTAATTTTTTTGTTAATATCAAATTTTCCATTATTAAAAGCATTGACATAACACTCAGGACAAAGTTGAATTGCCCAACATGTAGAACAAGAAGGAAGGCTTTTCGTACTATATTCGTCAATATAGATATTTTCAATTGTTTCTATATCAATACCTGAATATACATTTCCAATCTTTGGGGCTGTACTTGGCACCCGCTCACATAAGTGAAAATCACCTTCAGTTGAAACAAATATTTTTCTAACTCCTGGAATACAACATCCATTCAGATAATATTTATCTATGGGCTTTGGATAAATTGGACGCTGTATTAACCTTGCAAGTTTTTCTTCTATTATACTATTTGCTATTGGATTTAACTCGCTCTTGCCAGTATAATAATCCATATATCTTTCTATTGCCCATTCCAGCATAGTTTTATCTTCTAAAATGCTATTATTTGGATATTTTTCAGTTGGAATACTCTCTGAGTGAGGGTATGTAATTAGTACAGGAATATCTTTCGGAAGCCATGGTATTTCAACCCATAGTTTGCTTATACGGTTTAGTTTCCTTTCAGAATAAGGTGGAGTATACACCATACTAAGAAAAATTCTTTCTTTAGAACCTTCACCAAAAACATCAATTAAATTTTTTAATCCGAGTATTGTATGCTTAAAACTTCCCCGCCCCCTAAAGTCTTTTCGATAATCGTCATGGATCTCTTCCGGACCATCTATACTAACTACCACACTAAAATTCTCGTGATAGAAAAAATCAGCCATTTCGGCGGTTAGTAATGTACTGTTAGTAGTTAAACTAAAACGATGTCTTTTCTTGTTTAATGTATGATGGGCATAATTAACACATGATTTTATAAATGGAAATCTAAGCAATGGTTCACCGCCGTAGAAAGTAACAGCTACTCCCTCTTTTCCACTGCTATGAGTTGTAAGATAATCGATGGCTGCTTTTGCAACTGAAGGGTTCATATTACGGTTACCATGATTTCTTTTATCTGAGACAAAAGGATTATAAATACAGTAATTACAACGAAGATTGCATTGCTCGGTTATTTCCAATTGTACCATTCCAAGTGATGTATTAATTAATTCTTCAATATTATGAAAATGAGCTGATAAGCCGAATTGAGTCGCTTTTTTTGTTTGAAGGATATTCTCTTTTTCAATTGCACTTCTTATTTTATTAGCAGCCTCTATGAATTGTTCCTTTGTATACTCTGATAGTGTCTTGTTGATAGCTTCTTCTATATCCATGGATATAAGTTTTGTGAGAAGACTATATTCAATATCATCGCACTTAAGAATCTTATTTGTTCCAGTATCATAAAGATAACCATGAGAATCGGTTCTGAATAGCTTCGCAATAGGCTTTGATTCTTTCCATAATTTCTTGAAATAAAAATGAAGTTCATTAATAGGTTGTTTATAAGCGCGCCTAGGTTTCCTGCGGAGTTTTTCTATATTCTCGATATTCATACATTTAATTTATATCAAACACCATGCCAAATTAGAGGGGTGCATCTATAAAGGATTTGTGGATTTGATGGTTTTAGAAAATCGAGTATAAACTCGATTCATCTTTCAGAAATTCTCTGAAAAGTCGTTTAAAAACCTCGTCAATACTGAATTTTTATTAGTCGAGATAAAAATCGACTCAGTCGAATATAAACTCGATTTTTCTTCTCTTTTTCGATTCTCTCCCTAATGTCTCAATCTTTATGCCTTGATGCCTCAAAAAATCCATAAATTTCTTATAATCTCTCTCCTCTATGTGGAAATAAGGAAGAAGGGCTTTAAAGCTTCCTCGTGATGCTTTAAGACCATGGTGAAGAATTTCTTTTAGCTGATATTTGTTGAGCTCTCTCTGGAGGTAGGGTTTACGAACTGTAGTCCAGAAACTTTCTCCCTTCTCCATTCTTAGAAGGATTTCTTTTATGATTGAAGGGGATGAACCCTCTAAAAATGATACTTTTATTGGATTTAATATCTCTTCTGGTAAATCTTCTACATTTATAATTGGTTCTTTAGATAGAATGACTGCTCTTTCAATCACTGCTTTAAGCTCCCTTATGTTCCCAGAGAAGTGATATCTCTTAAGGTATTCCATTGCCTCAAGGCTTATCTCTTTCTTTATTCCAATTTTATGGGATTTTTTAAAGATAAAATAGTAGATAAAGTTTTCTTTATCTTTATCATTTTTTTCTCTAAAAGGAGGGATATAGATTCTAAGAGGGGATATTCTGTAGTAGAATGGGGAGTGCACCCCTAAAAGTGGACACTAAATTAAGACACATTTTCAATATATAACTCATTTCCCAACCTATCTTCAAATTCAACTGGCGATAAATAACCAATTGATGAGTGAAGACGCTTTTTGTT
>JBFLYD010000019.1 GCA_040756905.1 Acidobacteriota bacterium | reverse complement strand
AGGAAAAGAAAGTCATCCTTGACTCAATCCAGCCACTCTGAGGTATAATGAAAATTCAGCGTCACTTCGCTCCGACAGGTGGCCGGTTTCAATCAGAATCAGTGGCCAGATTCATCGGAATATGCATTTAAAGAGATCATCCTTTTTTTATTCAAAAAAAATACTCGAGAAAGAAGGTTTAGTAAATTGTAAATATCAAAAAGAATATGAAGAAACAAAAATACCTTATGAAGGAATAGAGCTGATTTTCGATGAAGTCAATGGTCATTTTAAACGAAATTATAGGAAAGAAATCCAGACATTTAGACTAGTCATTTCACAAAAATTTACATTTAAAATAAAAATACCTGGAAATAGAGAAGATATCCCTTTTGAAATACCCATAAAAATTATTTATGATAAGAATCTGTCAATCTCACAAAAATTATCATTAATCTGGAATCAATATCTTAAAGTGAAAAATGACCAATTAAATATAAGGGAAATAGCAAATTTATCGGGTATTTCTGAAAAGACAATTTATTCAGTTAAAAGAAAATATCCTGAATTATTTGTTTAGAATAGTTTTTTTATATTGGAAAGATGAGAAGGCGAGTCTGGGTAGACAATTCAGGGGAAACCTTTATTGAAATTTAATAAATATATATTCTTAAAATACTTATGAGAAAACAAGACAGATTAACCCCTTCCCAATGATATATATATACATCATACATAGAGAGAAGTTTTAAATCTTGAAATATAAGAAAACAATACATAAAGAACTTATGAAAGCGTATACAATCTATAGGCACTTAAGGTTAATTTTTCAAAAATACAAGAGGAAGCTTCAAGGTGCACTCTGCCGTTGTGGTGTGAGAGCACTTTTAAAATATTTCAGAGCAATAACAGGCAAAGAGCTTATCCCTGGAATGATTGTAGTTATCAAGACCTTTGGAGAGCGAATAAATTTTTATCCACATCTTCATTTCAACTTTCTTTCTAACTCTTTGAGTTTTTCTTGAGGAGGCTAACCCTTCCATTTTATTACTAAGCCAATTACATGTTTCCTTCGCATCGCCATAGTAGTCCCTGGTTGATAGGTATAATAAATTTGATTTCCATATACAAAGGCATTTCCACTTGAAGGTGTGGTATATGTTCCAGCAAATGTCTCCCTTCTTTCAATAAGAATAATAGCATCCCCACCTATAGATGCGACTTTCTGTTTCATTATGTTTTCAACTCTTCCCCAAGACGCAGCAGGTGCTCCCTCAGCTACTACCTCCCCGATAATTATAAATGGCATTTGTGGCGGAAAATAATAAACATTGACCTCTTCGGGAAGGGTTGGAGTATATTTAAATCCGGGGTAAGTAGCAACCCTTGCTCTTACACAGTTCCCAAAAATTAAAAAAATGAGAATCAAAAAAGCTAACTGAAAGAATTTCACTCTCATCTTGTCCTCATATTTTAGATTTTATAAAACCTATCTTAAATTTTCAAATTAGAATCTATCTCATAAAAATTACAAGCAAATTTTTAATTCTTATAAAAAGATAAACTAAGAATACAAAGATTTTTCCAGAAAAGAGGATAAGTGTTTTATTAGATTTGTCCCAGACTTTTTCCAGTTATAAATTTATCTTCCTCATTTTACTCGCATTTTTTCTTCGCCTTATTCTACCAGCAACATATTGTCTTGTTTTGTAAAATACTTATGAGGGCAGTAAAGGGGATATACCCATTCCTAAACCGCAACCTACCCCCATACTGGTAAGTTTTTTGATGCTATTCTGACCATTTTACTTGACATCAGATAGTAAAGAATATAAATAGGAGATATGATGAAAAAATTTATGATATTTTTAGCCATTTGTTTTTTAATTTTTGTAGTATTTTTCACCCAAGACCTTTATGCTGAAAAGAAATACAATCCATTCACAGGGAAATGGGAAACCACCACAAAGAATGCAATCTTAAGATATAATGCTTTTGAAGGGACATGGAGCTACGAGAAGCCTGATAGTATAACTTCATACAATCCCTTTAAGAATAAATGGGAATGGAAAGAAAAAGACGGAAAGGTTAAATACAATGCTTTTGAAGATAGATGGGAGACTGCTCCTAAAGATTCTATATTAAGATACAATCCATTTGAGGATAAATGGGAATGGGGGGAATTAGAGGAGGAGAACGAAAGTATCATAAGGGAAGCAGAGAAATATTATGAGCGAAGGTTAAAGGAATTGGAGAGCATTTTTTATAATAAATACTTTAAAAATAAAAAGAAAAGATAATCTATATTAATGTTAATGTTTCTCTTTTATATATCTTTTCCCTTTTCCCTTACTTAGGTTAAATTAATTATTGAATTATCAGAAGATTTAATAAAATCAATAGATTTTATATAAAGCATTGTGGATATTTCTTTTATCTTTGAGCTTGAATATTCTATCTAAATTTAAATAATCAAAATTCGCTAAATTTAGCAAAAAGAAAATCAAAATCTATATATTAATCCAGGGAGCTATTGTCCTATTGTTAGGGAGTTAACATATATTATGGGTTCTCTTCCCTATGGTCTCCTGAATCCCTACCCTGGGTATATATTTAGCTTGAATCAGTTAAAACAGACTAAATAAGCCTTCTGATTTGCACCAGGACGAGAGATTTTGAGTCAACCCATATATTCCCTTTACCTGTGAATCAAGCTATTTCTTGATTTCCATTCTTATAGTGTCAGATATTTTTACTTGACATTTATTCTTATATGGAACAATATAAGAATATAAAAAGGTGGATTTAATGAAAAACATAAACAAAGAAATAGAAGAATTCAGGCAATTTCTTGAGGGAAGGGGATTATCAGAACATACAATCAGAGCTTTCACTAATGATTTAAAACAATTCTTTTCTTTCACCAAAAGAATAGAGAGAGAATCAATTGAGAGATGGCTATCTTCAATGAATGGAAAAGGATGGACCAATAGAACCAAGCAGAGGAAACTGACATCTTTTTCAGTATATCTTAAATGGAAAGGAATCCATATTGAATTACCTAAAGTTAAAGCCGAATTGAAACTTCCTCAGGTTCTTTCAGAATCAGAGGCTTCAGCTCTTTTATCTGCCTCTTTAAAGACAAGGAATCCAGAAAGAGACAGACTTTTCATCAAACTTTTATTGACTGCAGGATTAAGGATTTCTGAAGCTTTGAATTTAAAAGTTAAAGATATTGAAGAGGAAGGCTCAGAGTTTTACCTTAGAATCAATCAAGGAAAAGGGAAAAAGGACAGAAGGGTCCCTATAGTGTCAGATGAGCTTCTGGAAAGGTTAGCAGATTATATTAAAGATAAATCCCCAGAAGATAATCTTTTTCCTCTTAGCTCAAGAGAAGCAGGATATATTATTTCCAGGATAGCAAAAAAAGCCAAGATAAACAAAAATGTTTCACCTCATACACTAAGACATACCTCAGCCACTCTATATCTTAAAAAAGGGGTCAATCTTGAAGCCGTAAGGAAGATATTAGGTCATGTCTCTTTATCCACTACTCAAAGGTATTTGCAGTTAACAGATGAGGATGTTGCAAGGGAGCTTAAAAAAGCAATTAATAAAAGATGAAAAACTATAATTTGACTTATTGTTTAATCTAAGTTATGAATTATAGAAAAGGAAGGAGGATATTATGGAGAGAAAAATCAAAGTTTTAATAGGTTCAGAGTGGGTAGAAGGAGAGGAAGTAGAATTCAAAATAAAAGAAGAAAATTGGAATGTTTATGAACTCAAAGATGGCTCAATTCTCAAATTTAAGGCAATAATCACAAAAGTTGTTAGAACCAATAAATATCATCCAAATACAAACGATCCCATTTATTATGTTCATTCAACCAATGCTATAGATGCCATAGTTCCTGAGAATTTAAGAAAGAGAGAATAAAATGAGCAATATACTAAATGCATCTTTTAGTTCAAATTATGCATCGTTTCTCTTGGAAAAGGAAATAATATTTTTTATTAATAAACATTTTGATATATCTCAACTGTCTAATGTTTGGGAAGCGGTGAATGTGAAAAAAGAAGGAGAAGAAGCGATATCTACAACATCTGTGGCGTTTTCTGATAATATTGCAACTTTTATATCTAAAGAACAAATTGAACAAGGAAAAATAATTACTTCGGAAATTATAAAAAACCCTAACTTATTGAAACAAATTAAAAAAAATTGGAATCGTGCAAGGAAAGGTGGGGTAATTGAGTGGGAGAAAATCAGAAAAGAATAAATATAGAATTTTCTTTGAAAATAAACAAGCAAGAAAAAGTTATGAAAAATATACTTCCCGAAGCTCTCCAAAAATCAGAGAGCAAATAAATAAAGAAATCAAAAAAATAGAAGAAAATCCTTACATAGCAGGAGCTCCTCTTAGTGGAGATCTTGGCGGTTTATGGAGTTCTAGAACTGGTGATTTCAGAATAATATATGAAATATTACAAGAAGAAAAACAAGTAAATATAATTAATTTGGGGCCGAGGGGAAACATATATAAGAAAATTAAACTTAAGCTTATATTTTAATTGATAGCGCCACGAACGCTCATATAAATTTTCTCCCGTATTTTGGTCTTTAATTATCTCTATTTGAGATTGAATTTTATATGAGAGTAAATCTACCCAAAATCAGCCTATAATTTTTCCTTTTGATAGAATCTCTTGACGCCGATGTTGGATATTCTTTATAGCGAGTTTAACTTGAATTGATAAGGGTTTAAGCTATTTATAGGGGTTAAAAAAACCTGCCCATGAAAATAATTAAAGGTGATGAAATGTAATGAAGGATTAAGAATGTGAAAAAGCTCATCAATATTGAAAAAACTATATGCCGAGAGGCGGAATCGAACCGCCGACGCAGGGCTTTTCAGGCCCTCGCTCTACCGACTGAGCTATCTCGGCATCTTTTTAATAATAAAAGAATTCTCTAATGAGTGTCAAGGTTGCGTATGACTTACTAATTATTGGTGTGCCTTTTAATCCATCTAACAAGATAGCCTAAAAATTCTTCGCTTAAATTCTTATTTTCCATCAATTGAAAAGCATATTCAGAGACATTCCCGGATTTTGACTTAATGAAAAGGTGGTTTAAACTGGGGAATATCTTCAAAGTTACATTTTTATTGCCTGAGGTTTTTGCGATTTCCTCAAGCTTTTTGGCATGGTAAGAAAGTACCTGAATATCTTTTCCTCCATTTAGAATTAAAATTGGGCATTTTACTTTCTTTATTGTTTTAGAAGGATCATAATTTATAAAAGACTTAATCCATTTCATTCGAGGCTTCATTGGAACTAAATACTCTTCCACTTCTTTCTCATCTATTTCTCCTGAAAGAGCTTTTATAACTTTTTCCTGAATTTCCATCGCTCTATTAATTTCATCTTGTGTTAGTTCCGCTGAATTCAAGAGATGTATTGTTTGTTCGATTAGGACTTGAGAACCCCGGGTTGCAGTCCCTGCCATTAATACAATTCCTGCCAGCCTTTGGTCATTCAAAGCTACACGAGGAGCAATTATCCCGCCTTCGCTATGGCCAACGAGAAATATCTTCTCAGGGTCAACATCATCCCTTGATCTTAAGTATTTAACAGCTGATTCTGCATCAGAAACAAAGTCTTCGTCAGTTGTATCGGCAAAATTTCCTTCACTTTTTCCAACGCCACGATCATCATATCTGAGAACAATTATTCCTTTTTCACTTAAATAATGAGAAATAATCTTGAAAATGCCAAATTTCAACCCTCCTTTTCCTGGGGTATCTTCATTTCTGTCCTGAGGTCCAGAACCTGATACCAAAACTACCGCTGGGAATTTTTTACCCTTATATTTTGGAATTGTTACAGAACCTGCTAATTTTAAATTTCCAGATTGAAATATGACATCTTCGGAAGTGTAATTTATTGCCTTGACTTCTTTTTTTGGGATATCGATAGTCTTTATGTTTTCATAACCTTTTAAAAAAGCTACCTGATATTTAAAAGGAGAAAAGAATTTTATTATTTTACCGTCGTATTTCCATGCATACAATCCCTCAGCTCCAGCTACATCTAAAAAGTATCTCTCCAATGTTATAGTCTTTCCATTTAGCTCTGAATTTTCCTTTTCAACAAATGATATATTTACAGGAATTCTGTACGTTTCCAATATTAAAACATCAGAGGCTGGTCTCACTATTCCGTAGAATTTTTTTTCTCTTAAATTTAACTTTTCCAATTTTTTAAAAAATATCAGATAGTCGTAAAATGATAGGTCATTCAAAAATATTGTTTTTTCATCCTTTATAAAATCTTTATCTTTTAGTGCTGTTGCATCACTCATAAAAGTTTTTATTTTATTCCCCTCTGCATTTCCTTTTATCTCAAAAGGCTTTCCATTCCATTTCCCTTTAATGTTGTACTGAATAGGTTCCAATTTATCATCATATTCTTGATGTGAAACAGCATCCTGGCTGATAGTTCCCAGAGTTATTTTATTTCTTCCAAAAAGGAAATAATTTTTTCCATCGGTTTTTAAAGCAAACTCACTGAATCCTATGTTAGAATTCTGAATGTATATTTCATATCTTCCCCTCTCGATTTCTCTTTTCCCATCCTTTTCCCATACAACTTCTTCCTCTTTCTTTATTTCTTCTCCGAAAATTTCGATTCCTTGGGAAGGAATTGAAAATTTAATCAATTTTCTTTCTTTATCGACCCAGATATCTTCTGCTATAACTCCTGCAAGGGTTGCAGAGAAATGCTCTGTAGAGACTTTTCCTCTCTTCAATTCAATTTCCTGGACTTCTTTTAATTCCATTGAAAAAGTCAATTCCTGTTGAGGCAGAATGAAGGCTGAAAATTCCTGTTTCCCTCTTTTTTCAAAGTCATAACGTTTTAAAGCAATTATATACGTCGAGAAGATTCCATTGGGTAGAATAAGGGTTCCTGGCTTTACTGAGATCTCTAATATTCTGGATTCTTCTTTTATTTTGATTTCATTTATAGCTTTTCCTTCTTTAAATATTGAATTAATCAATTGAGGAATGTTATTTACTGAAGCATCGAGAAAAAATTTAACTGGAAAATAATTTTTATCGTATGTAATTTCCATTCTATTTATTTTTAGGGACATGGGTTTTTTCATTTCGCCAGAACATACTAAATAAAAATCGCTATCTTTTTTTATAAGAGAGTAATCCTCATACCCAACTTCCTCTCCAAGAAAATAAATTTTCAGTTTCCCCTTCTCTATTATTTCCTGCCCTGAGATAAGGCAGGATAAAAAGATAATTAACGCAACAGAAAAAATACTTCTTTTCATTTTACCCCTCCCTTTTTATAATTGTTTATCCAAAAATCATCGTCCAGAGAATTAAATTACTCACCTCTCTTATAAAATATATGAGATGATGCATATTAATTTGAGTCACTTAGAAGCATGAATAGAATCAAAACTAAAAGGATAATTATCCAAATAATGAATTTTTTCATAGTATCTCTTTTTTCTTCAAAATAAAATTCTCTTTATCTCTCTTCTTCTGTAACAACAGCTGTTCCATAAGCTAATAGCTCAGCAGCTCCACCCATAAGATAGGATGTGATAAATCTAAACCCAACTATAGCGTTTGCTCCTAATTCTTCAGCCTTCTCTGTCATTCGATCAATAGACTGCTCTCGAGATTCAGCTAAAAGCTTTGTGTATTCTGTTATTTCGCCTCCTATGATATTTCTAAAAAGAGCCATCATATCCCTTCCAATGTGCCTTGCTCTTACTGTATTGCCTTTTACAAGGCCTAAAACTTTTACGATTCTTTTTCCTGGGATAGCATCAGCTGTAGTAATTATCATCTTTTCACCTCCCTGTATTTATCCCTTTTCCAGACAAAAATTCTCTCCCTTAATGCTGAAACGAAAAGTATAACCGCGCCTGCTAAAAAAGTGATAGCTCCTATTTTAACCAAAAGAGCTATAGTAGGGTCTTTTATGAGATCCTCAATTAATTTAAAAGCTCCGTAAAGAAGGAGTATAATTGAGCCAATGGATAAAAGAATCCAGCCAATTCCTCTCTCTAATCGGTTATAAATTGATGTCCAATACCTTTCCCATACTTCATCTTGAGGTTCCAAATATCTCATACTTTTCATCACCTCCTTTAATTTTTTAAATTCATTTAATTCCTTTTCACATTCCTGACAGTACTTTATATGATTCTGGAAATTTTCTCTTTCTTCTTCAGACAATTCATTATCAAGATACTTCATCAATAAAATTTTATAGTCGTGATGTTCTTCCATTTTAAAAACCTTTCATTTTTTCTTTTAATTTTTTCTTAGCATAATATAATCGAGACATAACTGTTCCTATCGGACACTCAAGAATTTCTGAGATTTCTTCATAAGAAAGCCCTTGAAAATACCTCAGCATTATAATTTCTTTTTCTTCAAAGGGGAGTTCCTCTACCGCTTGGAGTAAAGATTTTTTAATAGAAGAATCTTTTTCTTTTTCATGAGATTGGAGTTTAAATATTTCTGTTAGAGCCTTTTGGCCTCTCCTTTTTTTATTGGAAAAATTAAGACACAAATTTTTTAATATCTTATAAAACCATGGGAAAAAAGGTTTTCTCACATCAAAATTCTTGAGATTCTTAAATGCTTTGACGAAAGCTTCTTGGGAAAGATCCAGAGCTTCATCAGGGTCTTTGACAATTCCCAAAGCTATAAAATAGGCTTTTTTCATATATTTTTTAACCAATAGTCCATATTCTTCTTTGTTTCCTTTTAGGACTTTGCTTATCATATTAGAGTCTTCTTCCATCTCTCCCATATACTACTACAAATGAGATTCAATTTTTATTCAAATTAAATTAAATATAAATGTTTAACATTTGACTTGTCCTGTTTATTTTTGTAGTATAACTCTGTGAAATATAATTGTGATGGAGAATGTTTAAATTTAGATAACAATCCTTCCATAAATAATCTCACCAACAATAATGTCCCCTTTTAAAGGGGACAGCTACAGCTTTTTCTTAATCTTTTCATTTTAAAGAAAAAATCTTATTCCAGGAGGTTTTACAATAATGAAAGAAGAAAAAATTAAAGAAAAGACAGATAAAATATATGAGTTTTTGAGCTCTGAAAAAATAAAAAATGCCGTTAAGGTACAGAGTGAGATCATAAGAAGTGCTGGAGAGTTTTTAAGGAAAGAGGGGTTTATCGAGATTTTTCCAGTTATTATTTCTCCTATAACTGATCCTTTAGCTGATCCAAATGTAAAAATATCTTTTTCTCTTTATGGATATCCATATCAGATCACAAAGAGCATGATATTTCATAAGCAGATTTCCCTTCTCTCATTAGAAAAAATGTTTACATTTTCACCAAACTTGAGAATTGAACCAGAGGAGAAAAAGGACTCAGGTAAACATCTTTTTGAATTTACCCAGCTGGATTTGGAGGTAAGAAATGCAAGAAGAGAAGAAATTCTTTCTCTGGGAGAGAGACTTTTAGTTCATATAATTAAATCTGTGAAAGAATCCTCCAAAAAAGAACTTGATTTTTTTAGAAGAAAATTAAAAATCCCAAAAACTCCTTTTGGAAAAGTAAAATTTAAAGATGTATATCAGAAATACCAAAAGAATTATGAAGATTTATTATCAAGAGAGCTTGGTGAGCCTGTATGGCTTATAGATTTTCCAATCGAGATAAGAGAGTTTTACGATAGAGAAGATAAATCTCAGCCAGGGTATTTAGTCGATATGGATCTAATCTTTCCTGAAGGCTACGGAGAGGCACTCTCAGGGGGAGAAAGGGAATTTGAATATGAAAAAATTTTAAAAAGAATACAAAGAAAAAATATTGATCTATCGTATTTTTCTTTTTACCTGGAGATTGCAAAAAAGGGATTATATCCTTCAGCTGGTTTTGGGATCGGAATAGAAAGGCTTACAAGGTATATCTGTGGAATTGAGAGAATTGAGGAGACAAAATTATTCCCAAAAATCCCTGGAGAATTTTCCCTTTAGCCTTTGATGACTGTTATGGGTCGCATTCTGACTACTTTTTTTGAGATCGAGGCTTTTTCTATTGATTCCACAACCAGGGAAACATCTTTATAAGCTTCTGACATTTCTTCAACAAGCGTTTCTCTGTCAGAAGCTCTGACAAGAATTCCATCCTGTTCTAATTCTTTTGAGATGGATCTTCCCTGAGCTCTCTTCATAGCCTGATGCCTTGAAAGAACTCTTCCTGCGCCATGACATGAGGAACCGAAACTTTCTTCCATAGCCTTTTCTTCGCCAACGAGTAAATAGGAATATCTTCCCATATCTCCTGGAATTATAACCGGCTGGCCAATTTCTCTGTAAATTATTGGAACCTCAGGGTGAAATGGAGGGAAAGCTCTTGTAGCACCTTTGCGATGGACTGCAACTGTCATCTTTTTTCCTTCAACGATGTGCTCTTCTTTTTTTACAATGTTGTGAGCAATATCATAAATTAATTTCATTCCAAGGGATGGCCTTGAAATGTTCAATGCTCTTAGCAACGCTTCCTCAGCCCAGTGCATTATAATCTGCCTGTTTGCCCATGCAAAATTGGCAGCTCCTTTCATGGCCTCAATGTAATTCATTCCTTCTTTAGATTGGATAGGAGCGCAGGCAAGCTGTCTGTCAGGAACATTGATTCCCCATTTTTTTAAAGCTCCTCCGAGTATCGCCAGATAGTCGGTTGCAATTTGATGTCCGAGTCCTCTTGACCCTGTATGAATCATCACTGTGATTAAATCTTTTTCAAGTCCTAAAATTTTAGCTATGTGAGGGTCGTAGATTTCTTCAACATATTGAACCTCCAGGAAATGATTGCCTGAGCCTAAAGTTCCAAGCTGATCCTTTCCTCTATCCAGAGCTTTAGAGCTAACTTTTTCAGGGTCTGCTCCCTCAAGAGTTCCTAAAGATTCAGTAGAATTAAGATCTTCTTTATCTCCGTAACCCCTTTCCACTGCCCATTTTGCACCTTTCTTTAGAACTTCCTTTAATTCATTGAATGAAAGCTTTAAAGCACCCCTAGAACCAACACCAGTAGGAATTTTTTGGTATAGCGTATCTACTATGGCTCTTTCTTTATCTTTTATATCTTTTAAAAAAAAGTTGGTTCTTATCAATCTTACCCCACAGTTTATGTCAAACCCAACTCCGCCAGGGGAGATAACTCCATTTTCCCAGTCAGTGGCCACCACGCCTCCGATCGGAAGCCCATATCCAAAATGAATATCAGGCATTGCAATAGAAGCTTTTACTATGCCAGGAAGGGATGCAGCATTTATTACCTGAACAAGGGATTGATCCTCAAGAGCTTTTTGAACGAGCTCTTCAGAAGCAAATATGACCCCAGGCACTTTCATCAATGGGTTTGTTTCTTTGGGTATAACCCATTTATAGTCATTTATTTTTATAAGATTTTTTTTCATTTTTATCACTTTTTATATGTCAAAAATTATTTCTGTTTTCCAGATATTTTTTTCCTTTATTATTTTTAAATTATGCAAAGTCACAGCCTTAATTTCTCTTAAAATGTCTTCCTTATTCGCTTTATATCCATTAATCTCTGCTTTGATACGGTACGGAAGAATTTCATTAATTTTAAAATTAGTGAATATCACTTTTTTTGAATCATAAAGAAATAGAAGTTCATTCAGCCATTCAGCCAATAAGCTTTCCCATTCATAAGATTTAACATCAATTTTTCTTTTAATACTGTTACTTCTATTCTTTAAATTTTTTCTCATGATAGAAAACATTCCTTCTGCTGCATTTTTAAATAGTTCCTCTATCGATTTTCCCCTGACCTTCAATCCTATATCAGCGGTTGTAAAAAAAATTTCATATTTTTTGTTCATTTAATACAAGATTTAAGAGATATTCTTTTAATTGATTACCGATATCCTCTCTATTTAATGCAATTTCAATCGTAGCCTTTATAAAACCCAATTTATCACCTGCATCATATCTTTTTCCTTCAAAGATATATCCATATACTTTTTCAACTTCCAATAGATTTTTTATTCCGTCAGTCAATTGAATCTCACCTTTCATTCCTGGAGTTGTTTTCCTTAATGCAGGAAATATATTTTTTGTCAATATGTATCTTCCTATAATTGCAAGGTTTGAAGGGGCATTTTTTGGGAGAGGTTTTTCAACTAAATCTTCTATTTCATAAAGGCCATTTCCTATTTCTTTTCCTTTGATGATTCCATAACTCTTTGTTTCTTCAGGTTTAATTCTTTGTAAAGCAACTATTGAGGATTTTTTCTGATTGAACACATCTATTAATTGTCTTATACACGGTATTTTTGACTCTATGATATCATCGCCTAAAATAACTCCAAAAGCGTCATCTTCAACTATTTCTTCAGTGATTAGAACTGCATGACCCAAACCTAAAGGCTCTTTCTGTCTGACATAGAATATATCGATTAATTCTGAAATTCTTTTTACTTCTTCAAGAAGGTCTATTTCTTTTCTTTCTTCTAAGATCATTTCCAGTTCTTTATTTACATCAAAATGATTCTCGATGGCATTTTTTCCCCTTCCTGTTACGATTATTATGTTTCTAATATCTGAATTTAAAGCCTCTTCAATTCCATATTGAATTAATGGTTTATCAACAATGGGAAGCATCTCCTTTGGTTGTGCTTTTGTGGCTGGAAGGAATCTTGTGCCCAATCCAGCTGCTGGAAATACTGCTTTCTTTATCATTCTTTCCTTCTTTATGTATTATTATAAACCATTTTAATATATATTTCTATTTATAAATTGATATATATCTTTTAGTATGGTAAATTTGAGCTTATTTTTCATGCGCAAGATTATTCTAGCATTGTTATTATTCTTTATAAGTATTCTGTTTCTTTTCGGGCAAACTAAAGAGGAATTATTGACCTCCAATAACATAACAGCCTATTTGGGAGCAAGATCAGACAGGTCATCGGCAGGCCATGGAAATAACATCGCTGTATTTGTTGGTGAGCCTTACAGAATTTATTATGTAAATTTTAATCTTGGTGAAATGTTCAGTCCGCTTGAGGGAAAAGTTATAGCCTGGTATCCAGATCATGTGAGGATAAAGCCGATTCAGGATGAACACTATAATCATGATACTGGTATGGTAGAACTGGAACAATACCGTGATGTATTCGTTACAGAAGATGATGTAATAGGAGTGGTTTTCCATTTCAAAAATAGAAGCACGAAATTTATCGAATATCAGCTTAACATCAACGGAAGTTGTAGGGGAGCAATAAATTTTCGTGGTTCTCGACCTGATAAACCCTGTGTTCAGGAATATCTTAAGGATGAAGGGATAATCTCGATCAACAATCCTAATGTTTATCCCACAATTTTCTCTTCTTTCTATCAAATAATTGTAGTCAGAGACGTGAAGCCAGATAAAGTTGATTTTGGTGATGAGGGCTTCTATTCAATGCGTTATAATTTAATTTTGAACCCAGGTGAAGAAAAAACTGTCATCGCTGGAATGTCTGTTGACCCTGACCAATCTAAAGCAATTAAACAAATTAAGAAATTTTTTTCAATTCCTGATCCTTTGAAAGAAAATGAACAAGCATGGAATAAATTTTTTCAAAATGATATTCCTAAATTCAGGTGTCCGGACCATAATTATACTGATCTATGGTACTTTCGATGGTATCTTTTGAAATTCAGTTCAGTCCGAGGAGGCCATGGCTTCTATAAGTATCCAGTTGTCCTTGAGGGAAGAAGTGCTTACCAAATTTATTGTGCTTACAGTGCTCCATTTATAGCAAAAGATTTAATATGGTCGAGAGATCCTTCATGGGCAGAAGGTCCCATTAAAAATATGGTTATCTGCCAGTATGAAGATGGAAGGTTTCCCTGGTACACAACGATGGATACAAATGATGTTCCTCTTCATCATAAATCTGCTTCTGGGAATTCTTTTTTAGTTTCGGAAGCTTTAGATCATTTTAAGGTTCATGGAGATGTATCTTTTCTTGAAGATACATATCCGGCTTTTTCAAAAAACATAAAATGGTGGATTAAAAATCGTGATAGAGATAATGATGGTTTATTTATCATAGAAGATATGCTTGAAACAGGAATGGATGATTCACCGAGAGCTTTTAAAAGTGAATTTTCAGGGTTAATGCCGCTTGAAGCAGTTGACGCCACTTCTTATCTATTTAGAGATTTAACAGCTTTGAGAGAAATATCTAGCTTATTGAAGAAGGATGAAGAAAGTAAATATTGGGAATCTCTGGCAGAACTTACAAGAAAAAATGTCATCGAAAAGATGTGGGATGAGAAGGATAACTTTTTTTATGATGGGGATGAGAAAAATAGTAAAATGGCAAGGGTTAAAACTCCAGTAGGATTTTACCCATTTTTTGCAGGTCTTGCGGATAAACATCATTTCAAAATATTTGATCATTTAATCGATTCAAATAAATTCTGGTTAAGATACCCGGTGCCGAGTGTAAGCCGTGATGAACTCTATTTTGATGCGAATTCTTTCTGGAGAGGACCTTCTTGGCCAGCCACTACCTGCCATGTTTTGGAAGCATTCAGCAAAGCAGTCAAAGTATTCAATCCAGAAATGGGAATTAAAGCTGTGGAATTAATCGATTGCAGCGTTAAAGTCCTTTTTTCTCCTCAGATTGATTTTTATGAACGTTATAATCCTCTGACAGGCAAACCATTGAGTAAATTTAAAGATTACATGCATTCATGGTGGCTGGATATTATAATACAGCAATTATGTGGATTTGTTCCTTTGGTTGATGGTCGGATTGAGTTAAGTCCTCTGCCGATAAAATGGGATTATTTTAGCCTTGAGAATCTCCCCTGGCGCAACAAAAATGTCTCTGTTTACTGGGATAAGCCTGATGGAAAAAAGTATTTTAATAAGATTCCCGAAGGCTATACTATGAAAATAGATAAAAATATAGTTTATAATTCGGAGAGTTTGCCCTATGTAATTTATGACCATTCTTCTGGAAGAGTTGAAAAAGTTGTAAGAAAATGAGCGGATTATCCTAAAAATTTAGTGATCAGTATTGACATGACGCTGTATTAATGATTTATTTTTAAAAATTATGGGTATTATTTATCTTATTGCTTTACTTGTTAAATTTTTAATTTTTTCTCTCGAATTTCAAAAAAGATTTCCATTAGGAGTGCTTTTAGAGGGAATAGCGATAATATTACTGATTATTGTATTTGCTCGATTTTTATTTAAACGAAATCTCTCAATTCTTATATTTATAGTTACTATAAACGTTATTTTATCCATATTAATGATAGCGAATTTGGTTTATTTCCGGGTCTACCATAATCTAATATCTTTCAATGTTTTTAAAATGGCTTTTATGGCTTTTGAAAAAGAGACAATTGGCGGAGCAATCAAATTGCTCGCTAAAAAAGATCTATTTTTTGCGATGGATATTTTCTTTTTTCCGATTATTTATTTATTTTATAAATACTTGCCAGTATTAAAAAAGATTGACTTTGTATTTTTTATAAAAAAATATTCTCTTGTTGCAATTTTGATAATCATTCTGATTTCTTCGGGATTGATATATTTTAACTGGTCTAAAGTTCACACAGGAGGTTTATTGATAATCCTGGATAGAGGAGGAACAACAACTTTACCATCTTTCTATTTCAGTGAAGTGGTTAACCATATCGCTAAATATCTGAAGGAATATAAGATGAGAAAAGAAGCAGAAACAGTTTCTTATCCATCTTGGATTCATGAAAGTTTTAATTCTAATAAAAAGAGATGGAATGATGGCAAAGAATCGTTTAAATTAAAAAAGCCAAATTTTATCGTCGTTCAATTAGAATCGATAGGGAATTTTGTAATCGGAAAAAATTTCAACGGTCGTGAAATTACACCGAACATCAATAAAATCATTTCAGAAGGAATATATTTTCCATATTTTTTTTCTCATACAGGTGCAGGAGGCACCTCAGATGCAGAAATTTCCTCCTTATGTTCTATTTATCCAAAAGATGACATGGCGATAATTTTTGCATACGAAAACAATAATTGGTGCTCGATGCTCCATGAATTGAAAAGATATGGTTATACTTCAGTTGCAATGCATGCTAATAATAAAAGCTTCTGGAACCGGGGGTATGTTTTTCCAAAATTAGGGTTTGATAAATTTTATGGAAAAGAAGATTTCTCTGAAAAAGGATGGGTAGTGGATGATAAAGTTTTACTTAAAAAATCCCTTGAGTTTATTTTTTCTCTCCCCGAACCATATTTAGCCTATATAATAACCATTACTTCCCATTCATCCATGACCGCCGAGATAATATACGATGAGGTTAATGATTGGATTTCAGAGAAGGATGATGATTATTTTCATCAATATCTGAGACTCGTGAGTTTTGTTGACTCTGCTTTAGGAGAATTTATTCGGGAACTTTCAGACAAAAAATTATTTGATAACACAGTTCTTATCGTATACGGAGACCACAACTGGAGATTGCTCCATACAATAAAAGATGAATTTGATAAAAAATCTATAAGATGGGATTTGCCAAGCTCATTCGATGTTATAATAAAAGATAATGTCCCATTGATTATTTATTCTCCCAAGAATTTTTCCCATAGAGTGATAGAAAAGATATGTGGACATATAGATATAGCGCCAACAATAATGGCAATGGTGGATTCCTCTTCTTCTTCTTTAAAATTTTTGGGCAGGAATTTATTTGATTTATCTGATGGAGGATGGTTTATA
The DNA here is from genome assembly GCA_040756905.1 of Acidobacteriota bacterium. Classification (NCBI taxonomy): domain Bacteria; kingdom Pseudomonadati; phylum Acidobacteriota; species Acidobacteriota bacterium. The sequence continues at coordinate 35,565 of JBFLYD010000019.1, read as the reverse complement.
AATAGAAAAGGTTGGACTTCATATTTACTTTTAGAAAATATAGCTTGTTTCTGGAATGAGAATGGCGGATCTATCCAATGCTTTGATAATAAAACAGGCAAAGCTACTAATGCAGAGATTAATTTAGAAAGATTCAAACAGATAATTCAATTTTCAGATAGTACGCTCATTTTAAATAAAATGAAGTAAGTAAAGTTTTGTAGTTGGAAAAATTGATATAGCTTTTTGATCGTGATAAACTTATAAAAAATACAGATGAAGGGAAAAATTGGTTTTTAAAAATTCAGAGATAAAGAAAAAAAGCATTATAATTTCGATAATTTACATTGCTCTTATAATCATAATAACAATTTTTTTTGGAAACAGAGGTTACTATGATCTGTATCAGGCAAAAAAGGAATATAGGAAATTGGAGGAAGAGATTAAAACTCTTTCTTTAAAAAAAGAAAATCTTGAAAAAGAATTAAAGTTGATTAAAGAATGCCCTGAGTATTATGAAAAAATAGCCCGTGAAAAGCTATGGATGGTAAAACCCGACGAAAAGGTAATTGTTATAAAAAAATGACCAAACATGCCCGCGAAAAAATAAATGAAGAGCCACTTCTTGAGGAATTAAACGAAGAACAATTAGAAGCGGTTACTCACGGAGAAGGGCCTCTTATAATAATTGCAGGAGCAGGAACTGGAAAGACAAAAGTAATAACTCATCGAATTGCTTATCTCATTACATCAAAAAAATGCAGACCCGATGAGATTCTTGCTTTAACTTTTACAGAAAAAGCTGCAAATGAAATGGAAGAGAGAGTGGACATCCTTGTTCCATATAGTTATTCTTATGCTCATATCAGCACATTTAACTCTTTTGGAGAGTCCTTGTTGAAAGAGTATTCTTTAGAGTTAGGATTCCCGGCCAATTTTAAACTTATGGATGAAATTGAGCAGGCAATTTTTTTCAGGGAGAATCTATTTAATCTTCCGATTAAATACTTCTTACCTCTTGGGAATCCAACAAAGCATATCTTTGACATCCTGGAAGTCATAAAGAGGGCAAAACAGGAAGATATTACACCTGAAGAGTATTTAGGGTATGCTCAGAAATTAAGGGCTGAAAGTGGGGAGGAAGATGAGGTTGAAGAGGCAGAGAAACAGTTAGAAGTTGCTAAAATATGGATTGAGTATAAAAAACTTCTCGAGAAAAATGGGAAAATTGATTTTGAAGATCAGATTTATTTATTTGTTAGATTGCTCGAAAAAAGACCTTCGATTTTAGCCGAACTTCAGGAAAGATGGAAATACATCCTGGTGGATGAATTTCAGGACACAAATTATATTCAATTTAAATTCCTCAGGATGATTTCAGAAAAAAATAGAAACCTTACAGTAGTAGGAGATGACGATCAGGCCATCTATCGATTCAGGGGGGCAGCAATAACAAATATTTTGAACTTTCTTTCCTTTTATCCAGATGCAAAAAAAGTCATTCTTACAAGAAATTATCGTTCTACTCAGCCAATTCTGGATACTGCATATAATCTTATAAAGTTTAATAACCCAAACAGATTGGAATATAAATATGAAGTTTTAAAGAGAATAATAGCAAATAAAAAAAATGGAAAAATGGTTAAATTTGTCCAATTTGACAATTTTCATACTGAAGCTGAGAGGGTGGCTGAAATGATAGAAGAGAAAATAAAAGAAGGAGTTGAACTTCATGAGATAGCGATTCTTGTAAGAAAAAATGCAGATGCCGAGCCCTTTCTTAAGGCTTTGGAAAGAAGAGGCATTCCGTTCAGGTTTAGTGGAAGCAGAGGACTTTATTCGAGGGATGAAGTTAAAGTTCTTATAAGTTTTTTAAAATCGATTGCAAATCCTGAAGACAACGTAAGTTTATTCTATCTTGCAAGCTCAGATATATATCAGATGAATTCTGAAGATATAATCAAAACCTCAAATTATGCAAAAAGGAAAAATATTCCATTAAAGCAGGTTTTTCGAAAGATTTTGAATTCTGAAATAAACATTGAAATCTCTGAGGAAGGAATGATTACAATTAAGAAAATGCTCGAAGATTTAGATGAATTTACAAAACTTGCATTCAAAGAAAAAGTTGATTCGATTCTTTTCTCTTTTGTTGAAAAAACTCAATTTTTGAAAAAGATGAGCCTGAATTTTCATGAAAGCCTGATTAAAATAAAAAATATCGGTAAATTTTTTCAGAAAGTGAGGTCTTTCAGGGAAAGTTCAGAGAATCCTTCTCTTTTTTCTTTTACTGATTATCTTGATTTGTTAATTGAAATGGGAGATAACCCCCCTACTGCTGAAGCAGAGCTTGATGAGGATGCAGTCAATGTTCTTACAGTGCATAAAGCTAAAGGGCTTGAATTTAAAGTTGTTTTTCTGGGGGCTCTTGTAATGGACAAATTTCCAGGAAGAGAAATAAAAGAGCCAATTCGAATACCAGATGCATTGATTAAAGAGGAAATCCCCACTCCTGTGGATAAATATGAAGAAGAGAGAAGGCTTTTTTATGTAGGAATGACAAGAGCTAAGGACGAACTCTATCTTACCTGTGCAAGAGATTACGGAGGAAAAAGAGAAAAGAAAGTCTCTTTATTTGTGTTAGAAGCGCTCGATATGCCTAAACTTCCTCCAGAATTGAAAAAATCTACCCCTGAAGAAGAGATATATTACAGTTCACCCGTTTCCAAATCTGTTGTGGGAGAAGAAAAGACCTCTGAAATACTTCCTTTGAGTTTTAACCAGATAGATGATTATTTGACATGTCCTCTTAAGTATAAGTTTATTCATGTTTTGAAGATCCCAATTCCTCCCCATCACACAATTGTTTTTGGGAGAGCGATTCATAATGCAATTCATGATTATTTCCGTTTAAAAATGATTGGAAAAAGAATTTCTCAGGATGAGCTTTTAAATTTCTTTAAAAATTATTGGGTGAATGATGGTTTTATTGATAGAAGACATGAGGAGTTGAGGTATGAAGCAGGCAAAAGCGCCCTCAGGAAATTTTATGAAATTGAAGAAAATTCTCCATACATTCCTGTCTATATTGAGAAAACGTTTTCTCTAAAGATTGATACTGTAAAGTTATCAGGAAGGTATGACAGGGTGGATTTGAGAGAAAATGGAGCGGTTATAATTGACTTTAAATCCTCAGAAGTTAAAGATGAAAAAACTGCTGATAAAAAGGCAAAAGAGAATCTTCAGCTTTCGCTCTATGCATATGCTTTTACAAAAACTTATACTCATCCATTAGATGAGACTCAGCTATTTTTCGTTGAATCGGGAATAATTGGAAGGGCAAAAAAAGATGAGGATGATGTAGAGGAAGCACTCGAGAAGGTAAAAGACGTTGAGGAAGGAATAAGAAACAGAATATATAACCCTAAGCCAGACTGGCTTAACTGTCAGTACTGCCCTTACCAGAGATACTGCCCAGTTTATTAAGCCTTCCAGTTCTCCATCCAGAATCAAAAAAATTTTAGGCGTCTTCTCATAATCAGCAATTTCTCATTTCATAGGGGGATAGTCTATAGAGGTTTTCTTTCTCTTTTCTCATCCTTTCCTTTTTTCCCAAAACTTGACAGTCATTTTTTTACCATGATATAAATTCCCAGGGTCTCAGGAAGTGAAACTCGGACAAAAAATGCAGAGAATCGATGTTATCTGTTATCAAAAAAAGAAATTCCTATCCCACAAATTCCTTCAGGATTAAAAGAAGGATCATAATTAAAGCAATAATTCAGGTTGTGTCCCACTTGTCGTGGAAATTTAAATGGCTATAATTAGAGTGAAAGGAGCATAGTATATGAAATTTGATAAAGGAACGGTTATCTTTGAGGAAGGTCCGCTTACCGAGGCTATTCGTCGGGAAGTACGTATTGTTATTGAGCGGATTGTAAATGAAGAGCTTGAGGTCGCTTTGGGGGTTGGTTTTTATCAGCGTGCCGAAGGCCGTCAGGGGTATCGTCATGGCTATGAATCCCGACAAATTTCTACTTCTTTGGGTAAAACTACTTTATCGCTTCCTCGGGGAAGGCTTTTTGCTGAAGCAGGGTCAACCATTGAGTGGCGTGGCCAAATTCTTCCTCGCTATCAGCGTCGGACCAAGACCGTTGATGATGCAATTTTAGGTCTCTATCTCTGTGGTGCCAATACCCGTCGTATTATGAAGGCGCTGCGACCTCTGTTAAAAGGCACGCCTTTATCAAAAAGCACAATCAGTCGGTTAGTCGGTCGGTTAAAAGAACAATTTGAAGCCTGGCAAAAGCGTCCATTACAGGATGAAATTATTGCCTATTTTTATCTGGATGGTTTTGGCGTGACGATTTGTGCTGGTGGTCGCGTTGTCAGAGTGCCGGTTTTAGCTGCGGTTGGCATAAAGGAAGATGGTGAAAAAGTTTTGTTGGGTTTATGGTTAATGGGTGCAGAATCAACTAACGCCTGGGAGGGTGTATTAGCGGAATTGGATGGTCGTGGGTTAGTTCGTCCTCAGTTAGTTATTATTGATGGGAATCAAGGATTGCGTGCGGCGGTGGAAGCTATTTGGCCAAAGATTGAAGTACAGCGCTGTGTGGTTCATAAACTTCGGAATCTGCTTGCCCATGCTCCAAAGCATACCCAGGAGGCGATTAAGGAAGATTATCACGCAATTATTTATGCGGGTAATCGAGAAGAGGCTTTAGTTGCTTGGAGCCGTTTTGAGAAACGTTGGCAGAAGCAATGTCCGGGCGTGGTCAAAAGTCTCTTAGAGGCGCAGACTGAGTTATTAACTTTCTTTAATTATCCTAAAGAACAATGGAAGAGTTTACGGAGCACGAATATTATTGAGCGGATTTATGGTGAATTCAGACGTCGGGTAAAGACTCAGGCTTTACTTCCCTCTGAAGAGGCGGTGTTAGTACTACTTTATGGTCTTTTTGCCAGCGGTCAGATTGTTATGCGGCGGATTTCGGGCTGGCGTGAGATGTCACCGGTTGTCAAAAAAGTACTTGACAGAGTGGCATAAATGGTTAAATTGATAATGGTTATGTGTCAAATAATAAATTTCTACGAATATGGGGACACAATCATAATTCATCGAGCTTAGGATGAGGTTACTAAAAGAAAAAAATTTGTAGGTTTAAAATGAAAAATATACTCAAGAAAATAGAGATTGTTTTATTTATACTTTTCTTCTCCGCTTTATTAGTAGATCTATATCTTATATGGGAAAAATTTCGAATTACAAGAAAAATTTATATGATTAAAGAACTACTAAAAGGATTATGAATAAAGAAACGATAAAAGTGATTTTTACTTTTTTTCTATTAATATTTCTACTTTTATTTGGTTTTAATCTTTTAAAAGATATAAAAGAAAATTACAAAATATATTATAAGATTCGAAATAAACTTGAATCAAAAGCAGGTCCAACAAAAAAACTAAATGGGGAATCTTTTATTGGAGATACTTTTATAGATTTTACCTTGGAGGATTTACACGGTCAAATTTGGAGATTAAATAATTCTAAAGCTTTATTAAAAGTTATTATTATTTTTAATTTAGATAATTGTCCTTCTTGTCTTCAAGAATACATTTTATGGAAAAAAATTGATAGAATATTTGGAGATAATGAAGTATTTATTTTGGGGATTTCCAATAGTCCAGATATAAGTGGTCTGCTTACTTTTATTAAGAATAGGGGGATTAAGTTTCCTATCTTAATCGACCCTTCTGATTCAATCAGACAAAAAATGGAATTTAAACACTCTCCCTTAAGGATAACTCTCGATAGTAAAAATAAAATAATAGATGTCAGCATCCCTAGTTCAGAATATTCAAAGCAGAAAAATTATAATGAAATATAAAATATTAATATTTTTCCTTATCATGTTGTTTCCCTTAGTCTTATCAAAAAATAAAGAAATTAAAAAAAGAGATTCAGATAAGCTGATTATTTCCAAAGTCGAAGCTTGGAAAGGTAAAAAGTCTGTAGAGTTTAAATTACTACTAAAAATTGGCACAGACGATTTTGATAAAGAAGAATACATTTTTGGAGGAATTACAGATATTGAGGTAGATCAACATGGCAACATTTATGTTCTTGATTTCAAAAATTATAGAATACAGAAATTTGCGCAAGATGGAAAATTTTTACAGTCTTATGGAGGTATTAAAGGGGTTGGCCCAGGAGAATTTTCAGAACCAAGAAGGTTCGCTTTAGATTCACAAAATAATTTATATATTACAGATTTGAGTCCACCGAGAATTATAATATTAGATTCAAAAGGGGTATTTAAAAAATCTATAACCTTACGCTTTTATCCAGGAGATATTATAGTTGGTAAGAGTGGAAAATTATATATAACAGATGTAAGAAGTAAAAGTAAATATTGGGTGCATAGATTTAATGTTTTTAATGGAGAATTAGAAGGTAGCTTTTGCGAAAAAAATAATAAAGATATCTTAATTTATACTAGTTATACGGGAAATCTATGTTCAGATAAAGATGGAAACATTTACTATAGTTTTTTTTACCCTTATGAAATAAGAAAATATTCAGAGAACGGCGAATTGCTATTAAGTTTTTCTCGTAAGGCTCCCTTTTTTAAACCACCTTTCAGAGATGAAATGGGTATCATACGCCCTGAATCAGGAACTTGGGATATAATATCTCTTCCGGATGGAAAAATTATTCATTTAATTAGAGATCTTAATTTTAAAAATAAAGAATTCTATTCATATCTCGATTTTTTTGATGAAAATGGGAGATGGCTTCTTTCTATTCCATCAGCTGAAGTTGATCAAGATTGGAAAGAGTCAGTTATCGCAAATGATTACCAAGGAAATATTTATCTAACTTTTTCAGAGCCTTTTCCTCATATTAGAAAATATTCAATGAAATTTATTGAGAAATAATTTTGGTTGATGATTAAATAAAAAAAGATGATAAAGATTACACACTTTATATGAGAGATTTCAATGAGAGACAGAAGTTCATCAAATATCTCCTTTATTACCAGAGCGTTTTCAACTTTAAAAACCCAGTTGCGACGCGGGTTTTCAAGCTCTAATTTTTGGCTTCACCCCCAATTTCTTCTTCCTCATAGTCAATCTTTTGATAAAATATACTCTATGAAAAAAACAGAAAGGAGGTAAAGCCTTGTTACGTCACTGTTACTTCCCAAATCTTTCGCTCTGGCCGGAGCTTGAAGAAGTTAAATTTCCGAAACCCTATAAAAAACACTCAAAGACCACCTCTCTCTCATCTCTCAGATCAGCAACTCTCCATTTCAGTTTCACCCTGTTAGATATTAGACTTTCATTGCCATATTGAGCTATGTGCTTTAGAATTTAAAGAGGGGAATATAGCCGCACAAAATGCATTAAAAAATGCGAAGACTAAGATGGATTACAGCATTATTCCTTATGCAATATTTACTTCACCACAGATTGCCAGCGTTGGAATTAAGGAAGAAGATTCTATGAGAATATTTGGTACTTGTTTATGCCAGATGGTTAAGATGGATAGAATTCCAAAAGCTAAGATAATAGATGATACAAGAGGTTTAATTTACATGGTTCTTCATCCAGAATCAAAAAAAATTTTAGGCGTCCATATTGTCTCCAGGTTAGCATCTGAGATAATTCATGAGGCAACTTTAGCGATTAAATTAGGGTTAACCATAGAGGATATTATTGATACAGTGCATATCTTTCCTACTTTTAGTGAGGCTATAAAAATAGCAGCTCAATCATTCATCCATGAACCTAACAGGATGAGTTGTTGCATAGAATGAATCTATGTTTTTTCATTTATATATTGAAAAATTATTTTATCCCGATAAAAGAATACATTCTTGCTTTTGTTCCCTTTTCTCTTCTGTAAGAGTAGAATAAATCTTTATTGCATTTAGTGCAAAGGTCTAATTGATATATATTTTCTTCCTTAACACCCATTTCAATCATTTGATTTTTGTTCAATTCTCGAAGATTTAAATAAAATTTGTCGTTTTTAAATTTAACTCCAGATGCATTTTTATTTAAAAATTTTTTTGCCAATTCCTCTCCTATTTCATAGCAGCATTCGCCAATTCCAGGTCCTATCATTGCGATTAAACTCTCAGGTGTTATCCCAAATTCTTTTTCCATCTTAAAGACAGCTTTTTTTGCAATCTGTTTGTAAGTTCCTTTCCATCCTGAGTGAATAGCTCCGAAATATTTCTCATCTTTATCGAGTAGAAAAATCGGAAGACAATCAGCTGTTTTTATTAAAAGAAATATTCCTGATTCATCTGAAATAAGTCCATCTGCATAATAATTATTTAGAGAATTATGAGAAACTCTGAATATCCTGTCCGAATGAATCTGATGGAGAGTAAAATATCTGAAATTTGATTCTTTGATTTTCTTAAAAAATTCCTCAGGTTTTATTCTTTTTGTTGAAAAACCATACTGAATTAAATTTTTATCTATTTCAAAAAAAACCAGGAATTCCTGCCCGTACATTATTTTAAATTTCCAATTCATATGAGGGGTCAGATCTTCATTATTCATTTTTCGCTTAGTATAACATATTTTATGAATAATATAATCGGAAATCAATTAAGAGATTTAAATTTTGAATAAAGAATAATGAAAACCTGACCCTCCCTTTATTAGTTACTAACATAAAGGGGGGGTTGTATTTTTTGAGAATTTAATTTAGAAATATTCAATATGATTTTTGAAAGAACTGAGATAATTTCTGTTGCTTTGCAGATATTATTTTCTACCAATTCATCAATTTTAAGAAAATTGAAAGAAAGAGAAATTACCCCTGAAGAAATATTCAGTATGGACCAAAGAGAATTAAGTGAAATTGGTATGAAGGAATCAAATCAAGAGCTTATTTTAACAGGAAAGATTTTTAAAATTGCTGAAGAAGAGCTTTATAATGCAGAAAAAATAGGTGCAAGAGTTATTTCATATGATGATGAAAATTTCCCTCCTCTTTTAAGGGAAATCCAGGACCCTCCAAGATGTCTATACATTAAAGGCGATTCGGATTTATTAAAGATACCTTCAATAGCCATAGTCGGAACGAGAAATTTTTCTCCATATGGAAAAAACGTTGCAGAAAGGATTTCGTCTGACTTAGCAGAAAGAGGATTGGTTGTGGTAAGTGGGTTGGCGAGAGGAATCGATTCGATTGCTCATAAGGCTGCGATTGGCAAAGGAAAAACAATCGGTGTTTTAGGTTGTGGAATAGATATTGTGTATCCTAAAGAAAATAAATCTCTGATGGTTGAATTGGAGAAGAAGGGGGTAGTTATTTCAGAATTTCCATTGGGAACTCCCCCATTTAGCCAGAATTTTCCTGTGAGAAACAGAACTATAAGCGGAATTTCATATGGAGTTGTAGTGATTGAAGCCTCAATCAGAAGTGGTTCATTGATAACAGCAGGGTATGCTCTCGATCAGGGAAGAGAAGTTATGGCTGTTCCAGGGAATATAACCTCGGAATTAAGCAGAGGAACGAATTTTTTAATTAAAAGTGGAGCGAAATTGGTTGAAACCTGGGAAGATGTTGTAGAAGAGCTTCCCCATCGAATAAGAGAACAATTTTTAATAAAAAAAGAAAAAATTGAAATTGAATTAACTCAGGATGAAAGCAAAATATTTGAGATTCTAAAGTCTGATGAAGCAACTCCAATAGATGAAATTTCTGTTAAAACAGGAATCCCTGTTTTTATACTTCACTCACACCTTCTAAACCTTGAATTAAAAGGAGCCATAATTCAAAATCCTGGGAAAACCTTTCAGAAAAAACTTTTATAAACTTCTGTCAAAAAATTATCTAATGAGTCTCGATAAATCTTTAGGAACCCTATTGCCTCATTAAGAATCTATATGGAAATTGTACGTGTAAAGTTGTATTCGAACCTCCAATTTTGATATATTAATAAATCTAATATAGAAAGAGAATGGAAATGGATAAATCTTTGCCTTCTCTTCAAGAATGGAGAGGCCTTTACTTTGAAGCCATAGAATTCAAAAACATCAAGAGTTGGGAGTGGATGTTTGATTCAGATTTATTCGGGGTTCAGAATCCTGAAAACAGCGAAATAGGTTACTGTTGCGTGCTGGGAAATTCAGGAGAATTTTTTGGCTTGGCTGTTTATTTAGGTACAAAGGGATTGGAGTCATATTTAAAAATTCAATCAGGGCAAGTTCAACCTGGTGATCCAGATTCCTTGTATATTCAAGACTGCTTGATGGCATCATTTGAAGATAGAAAATTTTTACAAAAAGAGGATTTGCAGATAATAAAAGATTTAGGATTGAAATTCAGAGGACCAAATTCCTGGCCAATATTCAGAAACTATAAACCCGGTTATTTCCCATGGTTTTTAAATAAAAATGAGATAATTTATTTAACCCTTGTTTTACAGCAAACAAAAGAGGTGTGTTTACGCTGTAAAGAAAATAAGAAAGTGCTTTATCCTCCTGAAAAAAATTATTATCTTGTGAGAGTTCCTGAGGTTAGAAAAAATACTCTAATCTGGAAAGATGAATACCTGCAACCAACATCTTTGAAGATTGAAAAAATATCAAGTGAAACATGGGACGAAATCCGTATTCAAAGGATAAAGCGGAATATCAGACAAACCAATCTAATCTGGGAAGTAGATTTCTTCCATGCTCCAACCCCGATTAAAAAAGAAGATGAGAGACCTTATTTCCCATATGTATTTTTATTCGTTGACCAGGGTTCAGGTTTCATTTTCCATGCCCATGTAACAAAACTGACAGACTATAGAGAGGAATTCCAGAAAAGTTTCCTGGAATGTATTGAAAAAACAGGGATCATGCCCATCGAAATACAGGTAAAGAAATATGAAGTCTTCGAGCTCCTTGAACCCACTTCTGCAAAATTGAACATTACAATAAGATTGGTAGATAGACTTAAAAGTTTAGAAATGGCACGGAAGGGTATGATAAAATTTTTTAAAAGAGGGTAAGATAAAAATGCTCAAATCAACTCATTTAATTCGGTTGTATTAATAAGGAGAAAAAGGTAAATGGAAAAGATTAGAATAAAAAATGTTACAGAGGAAAACATAGATGATCTTTGTCAGATATGTATTCCCTCTGAAAAGAGAGAGGATCCCGCGTTTATAAAAGGAATGGAGGAGAAGAGAAAATGGGCTATGGAGATGCTTCAAATGTGGAGCTCCTTCGCCAAATTAGCATATAGAGAATCCACTCCAGTAGGACTCATCCAGTATAAACCCGTTCCCCCAGAGAGAATTATCTATATCTATTGCATCTATGTCCCTGAAAAAGAGAACTGGCGAAAAGAAGTTGCAACAAAACTGTTATCCAGTCTGATAGAAGATATGAAAAAGCCCAGAGTTTGGTTTGACAATAAGTTTCCATTAGCCCTTGTAACGCAAACCTTTGCAGGTGAAAAACCCGGTCAGTATTCTGCCCGGCTCTTTTTCACAAAGAAGGGGTTCAAGCAGGTGGGAGATGACCCTGACTTTCTGTATTATCCTCTTAAGAAAGGTTTTATCTATCAACCTGTCAAAGGGAGGCGTGATCCTGTGTATATTACGGAAACTCAAAAAACTGAAGGCTACATCCCTCAAGAAGAGGATAAAGGCAAAGTCTTACTCATCTACGGCCCTTCTTTTTGCCCTTTTTCCTATTCCTTTCTGAAAAAGGCAGAACAAGAAATAAAGGAAGTTGCTCAAGGAATACCGATGCGTTGGATAAGTAAATCCGAAGAGCCTGAAGAGGTCAAAAAAAGGGGCAATGTTGAAGGATGTTTTGTGAATGCAAAGCCTATAAAATCCTTCGTATTTGACAAAGAAAATTTTCAGAAAGAAGTCTCAGAAGCATTGATGTTTCCTTAAGAGTTTCAATAAACCTTTGCTAGTACTTAGTTGCGTAAATTAGTGTCTTATGTTGTCATTCCTGCGAAAGCAGGAATCCAGTAAAATCAATAGATTCCCGCTTAAGACCTGCGGGAATGACGGAGTTAGAACTTATGCAACTAAGCACTAGTGTGCTATCCCTTAACATCTTCATTAACAAACAATTTCTCACACAGCTAATAATATTAAAATTTAATATGTCGTAAAAAAAATGAAATATAAAATTATGATATAATAATAAAGGTTCAGAGTGCGGACATTAACGATAATCTTTACATTGTTTGGAGGATATATCATGCCGCGTGGGGGAGAGATTTGGGTGAGCAGTTTAATAAAGCTCCTTAAACCTTTTAATCTCTCTGAAACTGCTGTTCGCCTTGCTTTATCGAGAATGGCTAAACAAGGACTAATTCAGAGCCGTAAGATAGGACGTCAGAGTTATTATTCCCTCAGCGAAAAAGGAAAAGAGTGGATGCTAAAAGGGAAACATCGAGCCTTAGAACGGGAGCCCAAACCCTGGGATAAAAAATGGAGGCTTCTTGTATATACGATACCTGAGGAGTTGCGCTCCTTGCGAGATACCCTGCGGGATGAGTTGCGGAGATTGGGTTATGGAAGTTTGGGCAGTTCTTTGTGGATCTCGCCATATGATTTCAAAGAAGAACTGGAGAGGATTTTTGACAAGCTTAAGGTAGCGGAGTATGTGGAGACCTTTGAGGCAAAATATACAGGTTTCCGTGAAGAGCAGGAATTAATATCTAAAGTTTGGGATATTCGAGGGTTGGAGAGATGCTACAAGGAATTTTACAACCAATATGCCTCTCTTCTTGCCGCACATAAACGCAAGATAGAAAGAAAGGAAGCAGTAGATCCAGGAGAATGTTTTGTACAAAGGTTCCGATTGACGGTGGAATTTATTGATATTGCAATGGATGATCCTATGTTGCCCCTGGAATTACTCCCTGTTAATTGGGCAGGCTCAAAGGCGAAAAAAATCTACTTGGAGTATCGGGAACTTTTAACTTCAGAAGCAAACAAATTCTTTGATTCGGTCTTTGAGAGCAGCAAAATTTTGAGGAGGTCAGCTAAAAGAAGGAAGACATTAGTCAAATAATGATAAATGAAAAAAGGAGATTAATCGAAGAAGATAGTGACATGGAGGAGTGGTCCGGGATTAGGATTGGGAGCAGATAAGAAAAACAGTGCTTTAGTGCCTAAAGAAACCAATCTAAAAGGAGATGATGGATAACGGAAAGAAAGAATTTAGAGTAAAGGCTAAGGGAGGAAAAGGTTAGATCTTTTTTAAATAAAGGAGGAAATAAAAATGAAGAGATTTAAATCCTTTGTTTTAGTATTAATCAGCATTTTGTTTGCTGCAATGTTTACCCCGTTAGAAAGTGAAGACTTTCTAACGGGGTTTACTGGCTTGAAAAGAGATGCGCAGATCACCTTAGGCTATCTATCCGTTGGAAGAAACAATCACATCCTCGTTGTGGATTTTTCAGCTGATAAAGTCGTTGGGAAAATCTATGGAGGTGAGGCACCAGCATGGATTCGAGCAACATACGATGGTAAACAAATCTGGGTGTTGAACTGGCGAACACTGACCACAACCGTTATCCATACGGAGAAAAATGATGTCAGAATTAGAGGCATCAGCAATCCCATCTTTGCCCATGACAATCGCCGATACTTTGTTGTCTCATCCGATGCCAGCGCTATTTTTGAAGTTGACTATATTGCACGGGAACTTTTGTCACAGACTCCTATTCTGATTAAAGATTACTGGCGAGGAGCCTTAACTCCTGATGACCATTACCTTTACATCACTCAGATGAACATCGCTGGTTTTGTTGACCCTAACGCTCCGAAAGTCACTTATGACTCCATTGCTGTCTATGATACAAAAGAGAAAAAATTGGTGAAGAACGTAAAAGTCGGGCTAAATCCTCATGATGTTCAAATCACACCCAACGGCCGATATGCCATTGTTGCCAATAAGACAACTGATGACATCTCCATCATTGATACAAAATCCATCGAGAATGTTTTGACAGTCAAGGTGGGTAAACTCTGTCGTGCGATTTTGATTCGGCCCGATGGCAAGCAGATTGTCATCACAACCGATGGCAGGGAAGGAATGTATGAAGTAGAAGCAGAAGAAGAAATAAACGGTGAGATTTACAGCTACTGGACAGATTTCGGTGACAAGCCGAAGGTTGAATTCCACAAGATGCTAAAGACAGGAGGCTTTCCAGAATTTGGAGGATTTACTCCGGATGGAAAGAAGTTAATCTTGCTAAAAAGAGGCAAAGCCCCGGAGATTTTGATCCTTGAGCCGAAGACTTTAGCTCTGAAAAATCGCATCCCCACTGCTGCTGGTGCTATCGAGGTGGCCTTTGCCCCTGTCCCTGAAGAAGTTCGTGACAGGATGATAAAAGAAGGCCCTCCCAACCGGAAATTCCTTAGTGAGTTGATAAACAAAGCTAAAGCGCAGGGCGCAGGGTTTCAGGATGTAGTGTTAACGGAGGTAGTCGAAGAATACGATAGTCGAGTAGGAGGCACTTCAGAGAAAAGTGGCGAACCCAAGAGGTTTGAGCAAAAGGTCTATTTCAAATCACCAGCGTTCTGGAAGGTCGAGACGCCCGAGGGGAAAGCATCCATTTGGAAAGATGGCATCCTCATGAGTGAAAAAGAAGCCAGGCGCGGCGTTCCAGAAGTGGATCAGAATCTTCAGTATCTTCCTTTCACTCTTTACAGTTCAACCTTTGAGCAGTTTCTTCATCAACTCACTGGAGACATCGAAGGAAAAGGTCAAGACCACAGACTTTCCGTTGCTGCCGATGTAATGCATACGAAAAAAGTAGATGGAAGAGAGGTTTATGTAATTGGTGCCAGCGAAGGTGGGACAACTTCTACCCAGATCTGGCTAGATAAACAGTCCCTCCTCATCACCTATCTTTTGGAGAGCATACCCTTTGCCCGATTGCAAAGGGAGATAAGGTTCTCCGATTATCGCAAAGTGGATGGAAAGTTTATGATTCCCTTTAAAGCGGAGGTATATGTCAACGGCAAGTTGGAAAGCAGGAGAGAAATCAAAGAGGCAAAGTTTAACATCGGCCTAAAGGATGACTTATTTCACGACAAAGATACGCCTACATTGAGTCTTGACCAGTTTATCACCAATCGAATTCGTCTAACGGAAAACAAGACCATTTTCACTGTTTTCGCTTTCCTCAACGCGGCTGGTTACGACGAGGAAAACAATCCCAACGGCATGCACCCTGTTCGAAAGCGAGTGCGCGAACGCCTCTTTGAGGTGACGCCCGGTCCGTTGAAGGAACGCGTGCAAACGTTTTATCAAAAGCATCGGGCGGAACCATATACCTATACGGTGGTAACCATGGCCACCTCAGGTCCACCCGAGTTTCGCTTTACCGAGCAATGGAGAGAGATCGCCGATCGTCCTCGATTCAGCGCACTGGCGGAACTACCCGCGTTGTTGCGGGATTTCTACGCCGCTGTTCCGATAGAAGCGATCTATGAAGGCGTTCGCGGAGATTACCAAAAGGCTGTCGAAGGCTATCTTTCTGCGATTCAGCGCGAGGTCTCAAAAGTGATGAAGTATTGTCGTGTTCAAAGTCCAGCGGAGTTGGCTGGCCGCGGCGAGGTGGTACAGGCCTTAGTTATTCCAAACTTTCTGCTATCCTATGAATATGCTTTTGCCTTTGTTTGGCAGGATACCCTTTATTCCATTGAAGGGCCGCAGAATGGACCTCCAGACCAATGGGGCTACAATCCGCACGAATTTATCCATTCTATCACTAATCCGGTCAGCTATGATGAGCGCTATCGCCCACAACAGCAGCGGGCACAGCCCCTGTTTGAAGCGGCCATGCAACTCCCGGAATTTCAAGACCAATTCAAGACAAAAACTATTACGCATTTTTTTGATGAGTGTCTGGTGAGAGCCATTGCCCTGAAGTACCTCGACACAAGAGACCCCAAGTGGACGGAACAACTGCGCGCTGACATGATGGACGAATACAGACAAGGTTACATCCTAGAGCGATTCTTTTACGAGCAGTTGGAGGCGTATGAAAAGAGTGAAGCGGCGCTGCGAGATTACTATCCGCTCATGTTGCAACATCTTGATATAGAAAAAGGACTCGCTCGTTGGAAACAGTCGAGAGAAGTGCAATTGAAATACCATGACAGTTTACAAAAGATATTTGAAATACAAAATAAGATCAGAGATATCCACCCTTTCTTAGAAAAAACATTTCCCATTGCTATTGTAGAAGGTAGCTACTTCTTTATCTTTGATGCCGATTCATCTAAAAAGAGGTATATCTTCATTAAAAAGGCACCCACTCCGATGCCCATTGCCAAAGGCGTAAGAGCTGCCTTTCCACTCCAGTCCTATGGAGGTAAGATGGTCTGTGTAATCTCAGGTGAAGTTTTTGAGTCTCTTGAAGGCTACGCTTCAATCTTTCATGAATTCCTCCATTGTTATCAATTTGAGATCTGTGAACAAAAACTCAAAGAAAAGTTAGATATAGCTCAAAAAGCAATGGCCAAAAAAGACTATGCATGGGAGTTAAACCATCCCTTTCCCTATGATAACAACGAATTCACTAAAACCTATTCTCTATTTTTAAAAGCATTGGAAGAAAATAAACCTCATGACATTTCTAAATATCGTAGCGAATTAAAGCGGATTTTGGCCAAAAACGATTTTGAATATATGGTTTGGCAGGAATGGAAAGAAGGGTTAGCGCGTTTTATCGAAAATCAAGTCAGGCTTAGGCTCGATCTTGAAGAAAATCATTACGTAGGAGAGCCTTTTAGTAGAATCTCGTTTTATGAAGGGGGAGCGAGATTTATTGAATTTCTGAGTAAACAAGACCCAAGGTTGTTGGTGGAGATAGAAAGGCTATTTTATAAGATGTTAAATGGGGAACGATAAAAAGAAAAGGAGGTTAACAATGTTTAGGAGTAAAGGTTGGTATCTTAACAACCCTTTATGCAGGAAATTTATTAACATCTGCATTCTGTTTTCCCTGGCATTTGCTTTCACCATCCCAGAAGCAGATGCACAAAATAACCCGCTGAGATTCGTCTGGAAAAAATTAGAGCTCGATGGTCAGGGCCCCTTCGCCGATCGCGAATTTGTTTCACTCATTTATGACAGTAAGAGAAATCGCCTGATTTTATTTGGCGGAGGGCTTCATGGAAGAAATTACAATGATATCTGGGCTGTAGATCTGGATAAGAACACCTGGACGAAGCTCGAGGCTATTGGGGCGAGGGGTGAAATTCCTGAGCCCAGGGCAATGCATTCTGCTGCTTATATTCCAGAAAGCGACCGGATGGTTGTATTTGGCTCAGATGGAACAGGTTTGATGTTCGCAGATTACAACGTATATTCCTTTGATCTCAAAACAAGTAGATGGAGTGTGATAAAAACCAAGGGAGAACACCATCCACGCATGGTGCGAACTGCCATGCTTTATATAGGGGATGAAAAAATACTCCTTTTTGGAGGCTGCCTGACTCCCTTTGGGAATCTTCACGGTGCAGGTTCTATAAACCAAATTACTTTGTTCGATTTGAAAACAGGTCAATGGACGAAAATCGAATCGAAAGGAGATATTCCTCCGCCCCACACTAACCCAGCCGTTGCCTTGGACAGGAGAAATCATCGAGCGATTATGTTCATGGGCTCTACCTTCACTGACCGTGAGAGTTATCTATCAGAGGTTTATGTCTTGGACCTGCGAAACTGGACCTGGACAAAACTTCAGACCAAGAATCCTCCAAGCGCCAGGGGCTATGTAGGGCATGCCCTTCTGGAGGATTTGAACCGATTGATTATCTTTGGAGGTTGGGATGGAAATTGGCAGCGGCAATCGGCCCTGGGTGAAACATACTCGCTAAATCTCGATACCCTTGAGTGGGAGAAATTGGAGTTTACTGGTTCGCTTCCATCACCCAGAGCACCCTTCACGGCTGCGTCCGATGGCAAAAGAATGTTCATCTATGGTGGTTGGGCAGGCGTGCCCAGATGGGGGTCTCTCTACAATGATGTCTGGGAACTGAGTTATGAAAAATAAAATGGACTTGAAACTTCTTTTAAAATATCAGGGGAACTGATAAATTTGCATCTGCGACAAAAATTATTTAATATAAATGATTAAAAAAAATTTGTTTCTGAATTCAGAAAAATGGGAAAACAGCTTGTAATTGTTGAATCACCGGCAAAATCTAAAACTATATACAAATACCTTGGCAGAAATTATTTAGTAAAAGCCTCTATGGGTCATGTGAAAGATCTTCCAAAGAGTAAATTGGCAGTGGACATAGAAAATGACTTCAAACCCCACTATCAGATAATTCCCCAGAGGAAGAAAATAATTGCAGAATTAAAGAAAAGTGCTGATGGAGCTGAAGGTGTATTTATAGCGACAGACCCTGACAGAGAAGGAGAGGCAATTTCATGGCATCTTAAGGAAATTCTTGAGAAGATCAATCCAAGAATATATCGAGTGCTATTCCATGAAATTACAGAGAAAGCAATAAGGGAAGCTTTTAGAAATTATGGAGATATTGATGTGAACAAAGTTATGGCTCAACAGACAAGGAGAGTTCTCGATAGACTCGCAGGATATTTGGTTTCTCCTCTTTTATGGAAAAAGGTTGGGAAAGGCTTATCGGCAGGAAGAGTCCAATCAGTGGCTTTAAGAATGATCTGTGAAAGAGAAAAAGAGATAAAAGCTTTTGTTCCAGAGGAGTACTGGACAATCACTGCAATTCTTTCAGCGGAAAACCCCCCTTCTTTTAAATCAAAGCTTTCAAAGATTGAAGGAGAAAAGGCTGAGATAAAAAATGAACCTCAGGCGAATGAAATTGTTGAAGAACTTAAAAAGCTAAATTTTATTCTCGATAAAATTGAAAAAAAAGAGAAGAAAAAGCATCCACCCCCTCCTTTTATCACAAGTTCTTTACAACAGGAATCATACAGAAGGCTTGGTTTTCCAGTAAAAAAGACAATGAACATTGCTCAGAAACTTTACGAAGGAGTAGAAATCGGAGATGAAGGTCCGGTTGGCCTTATAACTTATATGAGGACTGATTCTTTTAGGATTTCATGGGATTCGATAAATGAAGCAAGAGAATTTATAAAGAGCAATTTTTCTGAAAATTTCTTACCTCAGAAGCCGAACATATGGAGAAACAAGAGAAAAGCCCAGGATGCCCATGAAGCAATAAGGCCGACTTCTGTATTTAGAACACCTGAATCGATTAAATCCTATCTATCTAAAGATGAGTTCAATCTTTACTCATTGGTATGGAAAAGATTCGTAGGCTTCCAGATGGCCTCAGCTTTAATCGAAGAAACCAAGTTCTTTATCAATGCAGGAAAATATCTATTTATTTCAGAGGGAGAAGTGATACTTTTCCCTGGATACCTAATTTTAGCAGGGGTTTCCGAGGATAAAGATGAAAAGATTCAGTTACCTGAGGCAAAAGAAGGTGAGATTCTTAAACTTGAAGAGTTAATTCCGAAGCAGAATTTTACCCAGCCACCACCAAGATATTCTGAGGCTTCCCTGGTTAGGGAGCTTGAAGAAAAAGGAATTGGAAGACCGAGCACTTATGCAACGATTATCTCAACCCTTCAAAATAGAGTTTATGTTTTTAAAGAGGATGGAAAGTTTGTCCCAACAGAACTTGGAATGCATGTGGTTGATCTTTTAATAAAGCATTTTCCTGAATTAATGGATTATGAATTTACAGCAAACATGGAAAAAGAGTTAGACAGAATTTCAGAGGGCGAGGAAGAATGGGTAAATTCTTTGAGAAACTTTTATTCGATTCTCGATGAGAAATTAAAAAATGCTTATAAAATTATGGAAAGCTCAAAGTCAAAAGGAATTCCAACAGAAGAGAAATGCCCAAAATGTGGAAATTTACTTGTAATAAAGAGTGGTAAATATGGAAGTTTTCTTTCCTGTTCTAATTATCCTGATTGCGATTACACGTCTCCTCTCATACCGAAGAAAAAGAAATTTCTCGATGAAAAATGCCCTCAATGCAGTTCCCCTCTTCAATATCGAAAGGGAAAATATGGCCTATTTGTAGCCTGTTCAAATTATCCGAATTGTAATTATATAAAGAAAAATAAAGAAGAGACTGATTTTCTTTGCCCGAATGGGTGTGGTGGAAAATTGATAAAAAGAAGAGGAAAAAGAGGAAGAGAGTATTATACATGTAGCTCTTACCCTGATTGTAAGTATGTATCTGGAGATAAAATAATTGAAAAAGCTTGTCCTGAATGTAACTGGAATTATCTCGTTTTAAAGACTTCGAAAAAAACAGGAGATTTTCTTTATTGCCCTAAAGAAAATTGCAACTACAAGGAGAAATATTTAATATAAACGCATTAAATAAATTGACATGTAGGACATGGCTTTAGCCTTGCATTAAGCAACCCTGAAGGGTTGCCCTACAAATTATTTATTGCGTTTATATTAGAATGAAATTTAAAGGCATTGGTTTCTTTTTTTTGCGTTTTTTTTTGAGCATTTTATTTTTAAATCTTTCTTTTGTTGAAAATCAGGAATTGGATAAGAAAGAAAAGAAACTTGTGGAAGTCTTAATTGAATGGGATAAGGAAAGAATAAATCAAAACGAGAAGCAATTATTAAATAAATTTTTAAATGCCTCAGAGATAATAGATCAGATATTCAAGATTCAGATAGAAAAAAAATTTTATCCTGAGAACATGACAAAGGAGGAGTTTGAAAATTTCGTTAAAGAAAATCCTGAATTGAAGAGTTTATTTGAGAGTCCTTTTACTGTATTAAAAAGAAAAGAGAAGGAACTCGAGGCTATTCCATACAACGTTGAATATAGAGATTATTTAGAAAAGGCTTCAAACGTGCTGAAAGAAGCAGCTCAGATTGCTGAAAATCTAACATTAAAAAAATATTTATCCCAGAGAGCAGAGGACCTTTTAACCGATAATTTTTTTCAGAGTGATTGTGACTGGCTCGATTTAAAAGATAATCAAATAGAAATTGTTATAGGACCTTATGAAAATTATGAAGATAAATTGTTAGGATTAAAGACCTCCTATGAATGTTTTATTTATCTTAATGATTTTGAGGAAAGTAAAAAAATTGAAAATTTCTCTTCATATTTAAGTGAGTTGCAGAAAAACCTTCCAGTGGAAGCCCAGTATAAAGCTGCAAAGCCAGGAATTTTTTCTCCAATAAGAATCGCTGATGAGATTTTTTCCTCTGGAGAGGGCAACTGGGGAATTCATGCTATAGCTTTTGCTCTTCCAAACGATGAAAAAGTAAGGGAGGAAAAGGGAACGAGGAAAGTAATACTGAGAAATATAATGAGAGCAAAGTTTGAGAATACATTGCTTCCAATCGCTAAAGAAATTGTGTCAGAGGAATTGATTTCAGATGTAACTTTTGACGGTTTTTTCTATAATGTATTACTTCATGAGTTGAGCCATCCCCTGGGAATAAATTTTATAAAGAAATCTGATGGATCGATTAGCACTGTGAATAAAGAATTGAAGGAGAATTATGCAGTGATAGAGGAAGCAAAAGCAGATATATTGGGGCTTTTTAATTTTGACTATTTGATAAAGAAAAAGGTAATATTAGAAGAAATGGAAAAGAAAATGTATGCGACTTATTTAGCTTCGATATTTCGTTCGATTCGATTTGGAGCTGAAGAAGCCCATGCAAAAGCTAATCTTTTGCAGTTTAATTATCTTCTTAATGATGGAGCAATTACTTACGATTTAGTTAACAAAAAATACTCAATCAACGAAGAAAGGATAAAAAAGTCAGTAAGTAACCTTGCAAAAGAGCTTCTAACCATTGAAGGAAAAAGAGACTACCCTGCTTCTTCATTGATGATTGAGAGATACTCTAAAATTCCAGATTTTTTGAAAACATCGATTGAAAAATTAAAAGACATTCCGGTGGATGTAAAGCCAGTCTATGATAAAGAATTTTGAATTTATTTTTTTGAATTTTTATCCAAAATATTGGATAATTTATTAAAATGGATTTATAAATATAATGAAATCAATAATTTATATTTGGCACGGATTTTGCTATAAAATTAATTGAATGAAGAAAAAATGATTTTACTTTTACCTACTCATCCAAATAATAACGAAGGAGGTGAGAATAAAAGAAAAATAAAAACTTTTTTGCGTATTGGATTCCCATTAAAAAGTGGGAAAAGGGATTTTTGGTTTATTTAATGAAAAGGAGGATTTAATGATTAAACCAAAAGTATTAATCATTTTAGCTTTTGCTTTTCTTCTTATCTGTGGAACACTTCAGTCCCAAACCCCGACTGTTGCGAGTGGAAAGATCATAGGAAAAATTACTGATGAAACTGGCGCAGCTCTTCCTGGAGTGTCGGTCGTGGCAGAAAGCCCGAAACTCATCGGCAAATCCAGCACGGTTACCGATGTTTACGGTGTTTATCGTCTTTTTGCCCTACCCCCTGGAGATTATACTATCACTTATTCCCTTCAAGGATTCAATACTGTGGTGCGAAAAGATATCATACTCCACATCGATGAAACTCTTACGATTAATATCACCATGACCCTGGGCAAAATAGAAGAACAAATAACTGTCACGGGAACGCCTCCCTTGATTGATGTGAAGAGCACAACCAAGGGAATGACGATCACCAAACAGGTGTTTGATGTGCTTCCCAGGGGAAGGAACTTTGACACCTTGACTACCATTGTGCCCGGGGTCAACTCCGAACCCTGGCTGGGCGGGATTTCCGTGGATGGTGCTTCCGCCGCTGAGAACTTGGTCTACATTGACGGAACTGATACCACAAGAAATGATGTTGGTCTCCCCCGTATGGGCGCTGTTTTCGAATTTATTGATGAAATTCAAATCGTGGCAAGCGGCTACAATGCTGAGTATGGCGGCGCTCTGGGTGGCGTAATCAACGTTGTCACCAGGCAAGGAGGAAATGAATACCACGGCGAAATTATTGGCTATTTAAATAGCTCCTGGCTGACGGGAAATGAAAGAGATAGTCTCCGTCTGAACCCCTTTGATATCACGAAAGCCGAATATGTCAATTACCAGACAGGAAAAGGGTTGCCTAAAGCGTATGGTAAGGATAAGTGGAATCGGTTTGAGGGTGGATTAAGCCTAGGTGGATACATTCTCAAAGACAGGCTGTGGTTCTTCGGCTCAGTTCTTCCTGTCTATCAACCTACCAAAAGGCATGTTGAATTTTTAACCACTCCCCCAGTAATCGGAGATTATACGAGTAAAAGTTACGCCTATAATTTCCAGGGAAAGATAACCGCTCAGCCTTTCCGTTTCATGCGTGTAGGCGCTTCTTTTGTTAACAATTTCACCAAATGGAGGAAAAGTCTTCCTCCTCGAGATGGCACAGGTAGCCCGACAGACCCCCGCTGGGAAAGAGACGGTTATGACTATCCGGGCTGGAATGCCCAGGGCTTTGCCGATTTGACCTTCGGGAATAACCTCATGATCAACATCCGTGGAGGCCGCTTCTTCTATGACACGACCAACCAGCAGTTTGTATCCACCGAGCCCAGGTGGTTTCATTACGGTGATGGGACCGCCAAATATCCTAGTATCCCCTCACAATATCAGAGGCCCAGGGGCTGGCAAAACTACGGAAGGAGTTACGAATTCAAGAAGTATATAAAGTACAAAAACTACTTAAGCGCAGATTTCACATATTATATGAACCTTGGGGGTGAGCATGCCTTCAAATTCGGAGGTTCATGGTTTCGTCAGGGAGAAGACGCTGATAGGACTATCACGAATCCGGAAATCTGGTTATGGTGGGGTCGGCCACGCATCCTCGGTGGAGTAAACTATGGGATAGGAACATACGGCCACTATGAAGTCCGGGGGGATAATAACCCAGACCGCGCCGGTCCTTTTGGCGAGTTTTTTAAAGTCTATAATGACCGTTGGGCGTTCTATCTCCAGGACAGCTGGACGATTGCCGATAAATTAACCCTGAATTTGGGTCTCCGGGCAGAGTCAGAATATGTGCCGCCTTACTCTGCAGATCCTTCCATTCCTAAGGGTTTTAGACCTATTGAATTCGAGTTCGGGGACAAACTCTCTCCCAGACTCGGGTTAATCTATGATGTCTTTGGCGATACAAGCTTGAAGGTCTTTGGAAACTACGGTTTATATTATGATGTTATCAAGACCTATATGCCTGCCCACTCCTATGCCGGGTTCAAATGGAAAAGCGCCTACTATACGCTGGATACATACGAATGGGACAAGATTGGAGTTGGTGGTATCTTTCCAGGAAAGCTTCTGGCGGTTTATGATTGGCGTTACCCCTCTTTTGAGTCCACAGATATTGATCTGAAGCCAGTTAGCCAGCGGGAAATCGCTTTAGGCGTAGAGAAGAAGCTGATGGAAAACCTTTCAGCCACAGTCCGGTTTGTCCAGAAGCACCTTCGTCGTGTCATTGAAGACGTGGGTGTCCTTGTTCCAGGTGTCGGAGAGCAGTATTATGAAACTAACCCTGGTTTTGGCTATTCTCTCTGGACAACCCACGGCGGCAAGATGGATCCCAACTATTGGGAGACTCCCAAGGCTAAACGGGAATACTATGCAATCAATTTCAGCCTCGACAAAAGATTTTCCAATAATTGGCTGGCAGGTTTTTCTTACACCTGGAGTAGATTGGAGGGTAATTTTTCCGGTCTGGGAAGCTCTGACGAATACGGACGCACAAGCCCCTATGTAGAGAGAAGCTTTGACAACTGGGCGATGTCTTACACCAAGAATGGTGAGCTGATCGATGGACCCCTGCCAACTGACAGACCCCACCAATTCAAATTCTGGGGTGCTTACACCTTTCCCTTCCCCCTTACTGTGAGCGCTGTTGTTTTTGCTATGAGCGGTAAACCTTTTACAGAGACCTGGACATATCTTGATGCTTTTCAGTATCCCTTCAATAGATTCTATTACCGGGATGAGAATGGCAAACTCCAGACAAAGAGGACGCCGTTCACGTGGTTTGGTAATGTCTATGCCGAGTACAACCTGAAAGTGGGAAAATATAAAATTAACTTCAACCTCAACGTGGATAACATCTTTGACATCAAAACCGCCCAGCGACTTTATGCCTATAGAACTCTTTATGGTCTAAGTGTCTCAGAAGCCATGATTCTTGCCAAAAACTGGGATCTGACGACTCCAAATATCAATTATGTACCGAATGCACTGTTTATGAAAGAAACAGATTTCTACGGGCCTATCTCAGCCCGATTGGGAGTTAAGTTCATCTTTTAGTATCTTAAGCAGAAGCTGAAGCTCAACCCGCCTCCTCTTCTGGGGGAGGCGGGTTTTTTTCTCTTTATTTGCTTCATGTCATTTTATCTTTTTAATTTTTTTGTAGAAGTGTAAAAAATTAATTTTATGTCCAAAAAGAGAAGAAAAAAGAAAAGAAAGTCTCTTCATGTTCCTCCACCTGTAAAGTCAGTTACTAAAGAAACAAAAATAATAGAAGATAAAAAACCGCTTAAAAAAATATCTCATAAATCTCTGATTTATGTCCTCACAATTTTACTACTTTTAATAGCTTTTGGTTTTTTATTTTATTTTCTCATCCCAAGGAGCTCCGTCAAAAGGGATACCCACTTGAATGTCTTGCTCATCACGCTGGACACAACTCGCGCTGACAGGCTCGGTTGCTATGGCTACGAAAAAGCAAAAACTCCAAACCTCGATTTCTTAGCTTTGAATGGAGTGAAATTTTTAAATGCCTATTGTCAGGTTCCTTTGACCTTTCCTTCCCATTGCTCCATACTTACCGGCATGTATCCCCTCTACCATGGAGTTCGGAACAACGGCTCCTACTATCTCCGGCCTGATATTACGACTTTGGCTGAAATCGTGAAAAGCCAGGGTTTAAAAACCGCTGCTTTCGTCAGTTCTTTCACCGTGGATTCCCGTTTTGGCCTGGACCAGGGTTTCGATTCCTATGACGATAATTTTGCCGCTGAGCAGGCTTTTAAAGCTTTAAATTCTGAGAGAGAGGCGGAGAAGGTTTTTGCCTCCTTCGCTTCCTGGCTGGATAAAAATCATGAGCAACAATTTTTCTTGTGGGTTCACTTTTTTGACCCTCATCTTCCTTACGTTCCTCCGCCGCCTTTCAGAGAGGAATTTCAAGAGAGCCCTTATGATGGGGAAATTGCCTACATGGATTTTTATGTGGGAAAAACAGTGAAGAAATTGAGAGAAAAAAAACTCCTCGATAAAACTTTTATCGTTCTGGCTGGAGACCATGGAGAAGCTTTCGGAGAAAAAGGCGAAGACGGACATGGGGTTTTCCTCTATGAAGGGACGATGAAAGTCCCTCTTATCTTCTATGCTGAGAATCATCTACCTCAAAAAAAGGTAGTCAAGGCAAAGGTCAGGCTTATTGATATCATGCCTTCTATCCTGGACATGCTCCGAATCCCTATGGAAAAAGAAATTCAGGGCGAAAGCCTGTTGCCCTACATCCAGGGAAAGAAAAAAATCAATCTCCCTTCTTACATGGAAACCTATTTTCCGAGAGAAAACTATGGCTGGTCAGAGCTCGTCGGCTTGGTCGATGGAGATTGGAAATACATCCATGCTCCCAGGGAAGAACTCTATAACTTAAAAGTAGACCCTGGGGAAACAAAAAACGTCATTGTGGAAGAAAAAAAAGTTCTCACGGAGAAAAAAGAGAGACTCAAAGCCCTCATCGCGAAAAATACCTCTCCTGTTAAAGCAGAAAAAAGAGAAATGACAGCCGAAGAGAGGGAAAGACTGAGGTCATTGGGTTACGTCGAATTTTCAGGAGAACCTTCAAAAGGTTCTCTGCCCGACCCAAAAGATCGAATTGAAGAGCTGAAGATGATGACCCAGGCAGAAATCTACGAGTTTAAGGAAAATTACCAGGAAGCGGCCAAAATTTATGAAAAAGTTTTATCTTTGAGGCCGGAAGCGCCCACAAGCTATGTCAATTTAGCCCTCATGTATGCCAGAATGGAACGCTTTGATGAGGCCATTTCGGTTTTAGAAGAGGGGAACAAAAAAATTTCCAATTCTTCTGTTCTTCTCTCCAGGCTGGGGCATACCTATATGTTGATGGGCCGGTTGAAGAAGGCTCTGGATGTGTGGCAGGCTCTTTTAAGAATCGACCCCAACTATTTCGACGCTCTTCTTGCCTCAGCATGGATTTTGGATTTCATCGGGAATAAAGAAGAAGCCCGGAGCTCTTTCGAGAAAGCCCTGACCATTGAGCCTGAGAACAAATTCCTCCGCAAGAACTACGCCATGAATTTGGCGACCACGGGCAAAATTCAGGAAGCGATCAAAATTTATGAGCAATTGGCAGAAGATTATCCCGATGATTACGAAATACGCCAAGACCTCGGAATCGCCTATGGCTATTTGGGAGATTTAAGCAAAGCTATCGATACTCTCAAAAAAGCTCTCAGTCTTCGGCCCACTCCTACAGCCTATTACAATTTAGCAGTGGCCATGAAGAAGGTTGGAAATATCAACGAAGCTGTTCATTATCTGAGGCTTTATTTGGAAAACCCGGATGGAGAAAGCGAGCAAAAGATCAAAAACGCCCAGATAGAACTTCAGTCCTTAGAAAAAATGCTAAAGCGATAATTTTATTTCTTGATTTTTTCTAAGTACTCGAGCATGTTCTTGACAGTCGGAGCGAACTCGGAATTTGGCTCAAGTTCCAGGAATTTTTTCAAATTCTCTATGGCTTTCTCATAATCGGCTTTATTCAAGTATACTAAACCCAATTTGTAGTAGGCTGGACCCCAATCGGGCTTGATTTTTGTAGCAAGGGTGAAGTATTGAATCGCCTCATCATGCTTTTGATTGGAAAAAAAGATTTCGCCGACGTTATAAGCTAAAGCCTCATTCTCAGGGTAAGTGTCGATGGATTGCTTGAAAAAGGTCTGGGCGGATGAGAAATCCCCTTTTCTCATGTGGCATTCTCCGATGGCTGCCAGGGCCTTGGCTGTCATCTCCTTTCCCGTGGTCTCATCTTTTTTCGCTTCTTCAATAGCCCAGTTATAGTTTTCTATGGCTTTCTCAAACTCGCCTTTCTCCCGGTAACAATCGCCGATGTTGATATAAGCTTGATAAGCTTTAGGATTCTTCTCCAAGAATTGCTGCATCAGGGAAATAGCCTCATCATATTTCTTTTCTGAAAAGAGTTGGTTCGCTTTTTCGATAAAATTCAAGGACTCCTGGTCTCTGATAAAGGAAGACTGGGATTGCGCCATTTTCTTCAAGGTAAGAGTGATTTTCGGGTTTATTCCGAGCTGACTGACATTGGTAGCAGTAGTCGTGGGTATATATCCCTCGGCTGAAGCCGTTATTTTCCATATCCCCGAACCGAGCCCTAAAAAAGCCCATTGTCCCTTTTTGTCAGTAGAGATCTCTCGCTGGACAGTCTGATCCTGCGAATATTGGATGACGACTTTCGCCCCAAGTACGGGGTTTCCTTGCTCATCGAGAATAACTCCATTAATTCTTCCTTTTCCTCGTCCTGCCTGGCCTGCCACATCCTCAATGCATAAAAGAAAAGACAGAAGAATAAGAATGCTCCAGAAGAAAAACTGATGAAATTTCATTTTTTGCCTTTTAAGGATTCGACAATTTTTTTGATATCTTCCTGCTTGGGGTTAATCTCGAGGGATTTTTCCCAGGCTACGAGAGCTTCTTCTTTTCGGCCCAATTTATAATAACATTCTCCGATGGAATTGAGGATGGGGATGTTCGTCCCAAAGTGGGAAAGATATTCTTTGTAATAGGAGATAGCTTCTTCGAGCTCTCCCAGTGCCTGGCAAGACCGCCCCAGGAGGGAGAGGAATTCATATTTTTCTTGATTTTTCAAGAAGGGAAGGGCTATCTCTTTCACCCGTTGATATTCTTTTGTGGCTAAAAGGAGGCGGCAGTAATCCAGGGCATATTTCACAAAAGTTGGGTCTTTTTGATAGGCCTTCTCCAGATGCCTTCTTGCTCCTTGAAAATCTTTTTTATTGAAAAGCTGATTCCCTAAAATGTTGGAGAACAAGGGGTCATCAGAAGAGGGGAGAGGAAAAGAAAGAACCCACGGCCGCGGCAAATAGCCTACAGGGGTAATAAAAAAATCGCTCTGTTCGAAGAGGACTTCTTTTTTCTCTTTATCTAAAAGACATACTTTCATCTTATAGTTGGCCGGAGAGAGATTGGCCAAGGATATTTCTTCGAAGAAATCAGGAAAGTCAGGATATTCTTTGATGCTTTTGATCGAGGAGAAGACTTTTTCTTCGCCTTTATAGATGGCGTATTCTAGAGAGCTATTTTCTCTCAATTCATCAGTGAGTCCGTAAATCTGGAAAAAGAGGTACAAATTGTCTTTGGGAGCGAAATCGTTGCGAGGCGAAGGCACAAGCTGGATGTCCCTGACAAAAAAGGGCTTGGTTCTTCCCTTATATTTTGATTGCTTATTCACCCTGTTCGCCAAAATCAAAGAACTCATTTGGGGGCCAGAGATTTTGGGGATGATAATATCCGATTCAAAGGAAGTGAATTCCTTGGAAATGGTGTTCTTGAGGAGGAAGTTAAATCGATAACTTCCCTCGACGAGAGGAAACACATCCTGGAAGCTGAAGAGTTTTGATTTGATGTTTTCCATTTGTTCTCCTGTGAACTCGATAGGAATGGATTTATCGTATTGGTAAATGGTTTTCCCCCCGGGATCAGAAATTTTTCCGTTGATTTCTAATTTCGTATAGAATCTCCTTTCGAACTGTTCGATAGAAAGCCTTTTGGGCTCAACGAGATAATTGACAAAGAAAATCCCTGATTTATCTTGAATGACTCGAATATAGGAATCATTGTCCATGTAGTTGGCTGTATATTCGACTTCTACGATATCTTTGTATTTAAGAAGCTTCTCCGCATAAGTATCCTTCACTTTTTCAAGGGGAGCTGAAGGAATCTTGGAGAATAAGAGAACTTCTGAGGCTAAGGAAGGGGATAGAGTTTGAGGCTCACCAGGAATCAAAGAAAGGGAAACTTCGGCGATGGTGGGCTCTATTTGAAAGAGTTCATCATAGGCCAATGAGTAGTTTGTCATGTCTCCTTTGTAGTGGATGAGGAGCTCTTGGGGACCATCTCTTATGGGAGAGTACAATTCATAATCCCCTGCTCCGCTTTTCTTGAAAAAAACTACATAAAAGGCATTGGGAAGGCCATACTCAGCCATGCCTTCGTAAAACCAGATGATAATAGGATAAGTTTCGGTCAGGTTTTCAAACCTGTCAATCGACTTGGGCTCTCCCAAGGTGATATAAATTCTGCCCATGGCCGTTCTCCAGCCTGGTCCAGGTGCACCTCTTCCAAAATTCTGATTGGCATAGGTTATGCGTCGATAATGCTCTTCTTTGAATTCGTTTTCAGGAGTGGAGGGGTTGGGGTCACGCTGTCTCCAGAAGGCTTCTATGAAAATGTCTCTTTCCCGATCAGTCTCGAGCTGGAGAAAGACCTCTTTTTCCTTCGGTGTGATGATATAAACGACTTCCTCCTCTAACCATTTCCGGTAGAGGGGAGGAAGATCTTTTGCTTTTTTCTGGGAAAGAATGAAAAGAGGCACAGAAAGGAAAAAAAGCAGAAAAAAGAAGTACTTTTTTTTCATTTTATTTATCTTTCTCTTATTGTAAACGCAGGCCAAAGCCTGCGGCTACCAATAAGAACAAAACTATTTTACTTCTTATGATAATAAATTTCAACTTGATTCCCACTTCATCATGCTATTGATTGTTTTTAACGGTGTATTTTTGACATTTCTTTTCCAGCCGCTTTCCTCTGAAAGGGTTCAGACTTCGTTGATTTGGTTATTCTTTCGGATGTATTGAAAATTATAAACGCAGGTATTTTTCACTTTATCTTAAAAATCTTCGTCACCTGAGATTCTGTCTGGCTCGTTTTTTCTTTGGCGACGAGATTTAAAGCGTATTCGCCCTGGGGCAATGCGCGAATCTGAATATGGATGAAAAAGATATGTTTATCCTTTTTTTTCGCATCAGAGAGAACAGATACAGTAAGAGGAATTGTTTCGCCGGATGACTTTTCAATCAGGGAAGCGGAAATTTCAACTTCAGGAGCGGAAATATCAAAAATTGAGCAAACAACAACAGCCGGAACTGTTGAATTTCTTTGCAAAGAATCATCTATATATGGTGAGTACTGAGTCGTATCGTAATGGAAATAATCAGTTAAAGAAAGAGAGGCGAATCTTTGTGCTGATTTTTTTGGAGGCAGACCTTTCACATAAATAGCGTTTTTCTCGGGAGAAAGCAAAAGAGGTGGGTAAAGCTCGATCCCTTTTTTCTTTGTTTCGAGAATGGTAGCTGAGGAAGAACCGACAGCTCCCCTTCCTGTCTCCAAATTTCTGATGACTAAGCGACATTTGTATGAGCCAGGCGGCAGGGAAAATAAGGAATAATAATAGGCATTTTCTCCCGGCAATTGGGAAAAATTTGCCTCGCCTCTCCGCAGATCGACGATATTTTCGGCGCTATCGAAGATAAGACTTATGATTTCAACTTTTCCTTCTAAAATCTCCTGTATCTTTTCTAATGGGATTTTTGCGATCAGACAGAGGTTTGCCTCCTTATCAACGGAACAGGACAAGGTAGCCAGGGGAAAACGAAGAGGTGTCAGGAAAAGAGGTTTCTCGCTCAAAGCCAGGTCAACGAGATGAAGCTGCTTCTCAAGCTGGCTATATTCGCTAAAAGGCTTCGAGTTGAAATACCCCTTCTGAGCATGAACCTTGCAACCAGGCCTTTTCACCTCAACTTTTATTTTATGATATGCTCCATCCCATTTCTCATCGATATAATAGCCAAGCACATAGTAAGAGCCTGTCAAATTCTGGATCTTTTCTAAGTGCTTTTCGTATTTGTTAATGTTGCCAAAATATTTTCCTCCTGTTTCGCTCGCCATCTTCTCCAAAGAAAAAGCTCCAGTCATCCTTAAATCTGCCTCAAGAGTTATCCTTGCTTCTTCTGTATCCAGGGCATAGATAGCGCAATTGGAAGCGCTTAATTCTTTAAGCATCTCTTCATATCTTTGCTTTAACAGAGTTTCTCCCCAGCTCTGGATGTTTTCTCCTATTTCATATTTCTCTTGGTATCTGTAGGGCGACTGAATTCCATAAACAAGTGTATAGGGAACACCGGAGGAAAAAAGGATAATATATTTGTGACCGGGAGTATATCTCATGGCTTTAGCTAACTCGATCATTTTTTGTGTAAAATTTAAAATTTGGACCAAACTCTCTTTCCGTTGTCGGGATATAATCCCTGGATCAGGTTTATCAAATACCCATCCAGCCTTGCTGGCATCCTTCGGATTTTCGTCGGCAACCGCCTGCCAGTATTCGGCCTCAAAATTCTCTGCTCTCCCCGTTATCTCTTTGATGCCAGATTTCTCTACAATTTGTCGAATTTTCTGATGATTAGTCGTCAAATATTCATGAAGGGTTAAGCTCTTTAGAGAAGAGAAAGAGAGCACTCCGACCTTATCTGATGGCTGAAGCTGAGTATCAATAAAGTGAAGCGCGGCTTCTCTGGCTTTGATGATACCCTTGGCGTTGTTGTAGGCAAAATCAAAGAAAAGGAAGAACTTGCGGCTCATCAACTCTCGGTCTGGTTGAAGAGGTGTTTCCTTGATTATCTTAAGTTTATCTTCAGCTTCAAGGGAAGGGAAGGAAAGAACATATTTCTCAAACTCTGTTATGTCTTGCTTTTTACCGTTGTCATAGATGACGAAATCATCCTTAGTCAAGTCCAGAATGGGATTTCCTTTTTTATCTGTGACATAAACCTGAACCAACTTTAAAGTCACGACCACTTCATGGCGAAGCTGCGTTTTGTCCGTTTGTGTTTGGACTTTAGCAAATATTTTTTCTGAGATGATTTTGAAAAATGATAAAGACAGAAAAATGATTAGAAACAAGAAAATGCACTTTTTGATTTTCATTTTTACCTATCTTAATTTAATAAATTTATAATCTATTTTACCTGAAAAGGTATATCTTTTTTAATTGAGTTTTTAGAAATTTTATCGAGAATATCAATGGAAAGAGAATAATCGCCTGGTTCTAAATTCTTACCCTCTGAGATTAAGGGAATAGGCTGACTTATTATAGGGATGTCTAAACTCTGGGGAGGAAATCGAGTAATCGTTTCTTCTCCTTTTTTCAGGGAATAATTTATCTCAAGCTCAATCTTACCTGTTTGAGGATTAGTTGCTGACCCAACGACAAAATAGAATATATCAAGATTTTCAGAAGGAGAAAAAACATTCTCTTTTTTTGGTTCGAATTTCAAATTTCCATAAGTGAAACAGTTCTTTTCAAGCTTTAATATTTTCTCTGGAGCAGATAGCTCTTCGATAGATTTAACAAAAAAAATTGTGGTTGTATCCAGCTTTTGCTGGGAAGTATCTGGTAATGAAAATTCAGCAAGAGCTGTCCCAATCCTGTTCAAATCTTCAGAGGAAAAAGCAATCAAAATTACGTAAGCTCCAGGAGCAAGTGTATATCCAAAGGTATAAAAGTTTTTCTCTTCAGGATTGTAGCCCTCTTTTTTTTCTTCTGCTTGATAAGGGATATTAATTTCTTTATAAGTTCCTGCAATGTTTTTATTTTCCATTTTATAGAATCTTGCATAAATATTTAGATTGGCAAATAGCATTTTCTTATCTTTTGATGATTCCACAAAGCCTATATCTGAGTTCTTTGCCTCCATGATGAATACGGGATAGATGTTATTCTCCTGAGCAGGAAGATAAATTATACGAATGATATTGATTGGAATTTCGGTTTTAGTCTCCCTGGTTAAAATTTCTTCATCGAATATTTTTGCTATTTTTGATGGGATTTTTCTTTTTTGCTGGGATTTATTTTTTTTATCTAAAGAATTTAATAGGGAAGGGATAAAAAGTATAAGTAAAAAAAACATAAAGATTAAAGTTTTTTTTCTATGTATCATTTTTTCCTCCAATTATTTATCTATACTAAAACTTATCTCCTTTTTGCTCCTGTTTTTATTTGATTTATTTTCAAGGATCGCAAGCAAGGTATAATCACCTCTTTTTAGTTTTAGCTCTCTTTCAATTGTATATTCAGAGCTTTTTAATTTTTTTATATCTTCTAAATTAAAAGAAATTTCATAATTCCTTTGATCTTGCCAGATTGTTTTTTTCTCAGAATCTTTAATCTCTTCATTTTTTTCCTTCAAAATTATCCCTCATTTATATATTTTTTTCAATTATTCGAAGGCAGGTGGCTTGACATTTATAAACTTTTATATACTTTTATATTATATTTTTAATAAATATTAAGTTTAGGAAAGGAGGAAGAATGAACAAATCTATAGCAAATCTATTTTTTTTATCTAAAAACTATTTTCAAAAACAAAATAAAGATGATTTTGATATTAAGAGAAAATCTTATCTTATGATAAAGTTCACTCCTAATTTTGTCTTAAATGATTTAAATGGAATCAGATATAGTTCTGAGGAAATATTGAGAAATTCGCCTTATACACTTTTAGCCTTTTTCTCTCCTTTAGATTGCAGTCCTTGTTTGGAAGAAACGAATCTGTGGCAAAGAATTTCGGAAGAAGGTAAAGTACAAGTTATAGGAATAGCTAGGCATATTGATGAAAAAGAACTCAAGAATTGAGTAGAAAATTCAGAGATAATTTTTCCAGTTTTATATGATGTGGAATCTAAAGTTACGAAAATGTTCAACATAAATAAAACACCCTTGAAAATATTAATTGACAACAAGGGAAAAATTTTGCTAGCGGATAAAGCAAGAATTAATCCAGACGAACAAATAGAATTTATTAAGAAATTAAATGAGATAATTAAAAAATGAGATGATACAGAGTTTGAAATTTTCTCTCTTGGTTGCTCATTGATGTTGGTAACTATGGTCTGGTGTGTAATTTGCTTTCAGTTGAAGGAGGGAGTAAAATATAATTACAAGAGCGAAAAGAGGAGGTATGATTTTCATGTGTAAAACTGAACTCTTGAGTGGGGTCAAAAGGTATCGGATGAGAAAATGGCTCTTCTCTTTCCTTATTGTTTTTCTTGCGCAAATTATCCTTACGGAGCTCTATTCATATTCAAGTCCAATTCAACAAACAGAGAAAAAGCAGCAAACTATTCAGCATGAGGTTGTAGTAACTCTAAAGCTGGTCCAAGTCTATGTCACCGATAAAAAAGGGAATCCTGTTTTGGATCTGAAGAAAGAAGATTTCATAATTTATGATAGTGGGAAAAAACAACCAATCACAGAGTTTGAAAAACATATCCTTTCTTTGCCTTCTGCTAAAACTGAGATTAAACCTGAAATAATCCAAGAAACTAAAATCCTACCCTCTAGCGTGAGTTTCCTACTTTAGAGCATATTTTTTACCACAAAACCGCATAAATACTAACACTTATGAGTTTCAGGCTTGTATATACTGAATTGAATTATTTCGTATAATCTTTTAATTTCATCA
>JBFLYD010000018.1 GCA_040756905.1 Acidobacteriota bacterium | reverse complement strand
ATGATTTTTTACGGCTATCGAATATATCTTCAATATTTCAGTATATACATAAAAATATTTAGAAAATAGAGCACAGTTCTACATTTAATGCAAATCGCCAATAATTTTTTAGGAAACTCACGCTAGTACAAACGCAAAAAGTTTTATTATATTCTCAGTATGACCCCTCACCTTTTTCCTCTCCCCTATGAGGGGAGAGGGGTGGGTGAGGGGTGATTGCGTAACAAAAATTATTACGTTTGCTATAATATGTTAAAAAAATTTTAATCCATACAGGTGTTCTTTAAAAGGAGAAGAAAATATATTAAATTTGTTTTAAGTTTGGAATTAAGATGAGAGGAAAACGATTCTACTGGAAAAAAGTGGTAATAGGAATAGACCTTGCTGGGTCGCAGAAGCAGCCCACGGGATTGTGTATTATGAAAGGTTTTTGTATTTTAAAAACCTGTTTGCTTTTTTCGGATAAAGAAATAATTGGAAATTGTATTAGGAATAACCCTGAAATTATCGCAATCGATGCTCCTTTAAGTCTTCCACCTGGAAGAAAATCAATAGAAGATAAAACTGGGAATCATCTTCGAGTGTGTGATATAGAATTGACAAAAAGAAGGATTAAATTTTTTCCTATAACTCTTGGCCCTATGAGAATGTTAACAGAGAGAGGTATTAGATTAAAAGAAAGATTAGAAACATTGGGTTTAAAAGTAATTGAGGTTTACCCAGGGGGAGCCCTTGATATATGGAAAATTCCAAGAAAGCAGAAAACTATAAAAAAACTGAAAAATATTTTTGTAAATTTAGATTCTTCAAGAATAAACTCAGAATTAACTCAGCATGAATTCGACGCCATAGTATGTGCTATTGTTGGAATGCTGTTCATACATGGAAAAGCTGAGGTTTACGGAAACTTTGAGGAAGGATCAATTATTATGCCTTCTTCTTCGCTCAGATCCCTTCGCATCAAAATGAATATATAGGATTTCGTTTTATTTTAATCTAAATCAATATTCTGAGTCACCCTTTCTAACTAGAAAAATATTAGGTGATTATATCGAAAGATAATGCCTTGAAAATAAATTTAAAAACATATATACAAAGTTTAAAAGGAAATGAGAAACATAGACTGGATTGTTGTTGGGTCTTATTTAATCATCCCCTTGATTATTGGAGCAGTTTTTTTAAAAAGGGCAGGAAGGAGTATAGAAGATTTTTTTGTAGCAGGAAGGAACCTTCCATGGTGGATAATTGGAATATCTGCAGTTGCAACCTACACAGATGCAGGACTTGCACCTGCTGTTACAATGTGGGTTTACCAAGGAGGGCTTTTGGGAAATGGAGTATGGTGGATTCCCTATGTTATATGGATGCCTCTTTCAGCTGTGCTCTGGTCAAAATTCTGGAGAAGACTTAAAACAGTTACTACTGCAGAATTTTTACAGATAAGATATAGGGGAAGTATCTCTGAAATTTACAGATGCGTTTATGCTTTCTTTATGAGCTTTGGATACATTGTGGTTTTAATGGGC
Organism: Acidobacteriota bacterium; assembly: GCA_040756905.1. Lineage (NCBI taxonomy): Bacteria > Pseudomonadati > Acidobacteriota > Acidobacteriota bacterium. The sequence continues at coordinate 14,271 of JBFLYD010000018.1, read as the reverse complement.
TATGTTTCTGGATGGATGTCAATTGCTCTCTCTCCTGTATTAGGCTGGTCTCCTTTTCAGATGATTTTAATCGCAGGAGTTGTGACTTTAATTTACACGACAATGGCTGGTCTGTATGGAACTGCTTACAATGACATTTACGAATTTCTAATTTTTCTGATAGGGAATTCGATTCTTGTTCCATTTGTTCTTTTCAGAGTAGGAGGAATGGAAAAAGTTTTTCAGGGAGTTTATCATTTAAGAGGTTCAAATGCAGAGGAGTTTTTTAATGTGATTCCCCCATCCCAGAACCTGACTGAGCTTACAATATTTGCTTTCATCATCCAGGGCATGTTTTTTGCAGCTTCACCTACAGGAGGAGAAGGTTTTACAGCCCAGAAATTCATGGCTGCAAAGAATGAGTTTCATGCTCAGGTTGGCCAGCTTTTCAATTCAGCCTTAACTCTAATCATAAGGGTTATCCCATTTATATTTCTGGGAATTATTGCAGCTTCTATCTTTCCAGTCGGTATGTTTAAAGAACCTGGTGAAATATGGGCAAATGTAGTAAAAATATTTGCACCCGTTGGACTTAAAGGATTACTTGTTGCAGGAATTTTTGCCGCTTATATGTCAACGATAGGGACAGAGATGAACTGGGGTGCTTCATATGTTGTAAATGACATATACAGAAAAGTTAATAGAAAAGCTTCAAATAAACATTATGTCCTCATAGGAAGAATAGCTTCGATCGTGATTTTTATTCTTTCTCTAATCATTTCTTATCTTTTTGTTAAGGGAATGACAGCATGGTTTCTTTTTATAAATTCTGTTGTGTTTGCCTTTATCCTGCCCCTGAGCTGGCTTCGTTTCTTCTGGTGGAGGATGAATATTTATGGTGAGGCAGCAGCTTTGATTCTCGGCCTTCCCCTTGGGTACATCATATGGTTTCCATTGGGGTTTTCCAATAACCCTTTCTGGCAGGGGTTTCTTCTATTATTTGGAATCGGATTAGTTGTAATTGTATTTACTGCCCTTATTACACCTTCTGAAAAACTCGATACTCTGATAGAATTTTACAAGAGATGTAGACCTCCTGGATTCTGGTCTCCTGTAACTAAAATATTTTCCGAAGAAGAGAGAGTATCTATTAAAGAAGAAACTTTAAGAGACATAATAGATTGTTTTTTGGGAATAACTTTTGCAGGAAGTCTTATACTGAGCATAATAAGTATTTTTGGAAAACATATAAATATATTCATTGTTTCTATTCTTGTTTCTTTATTAAGTGGGAGCCTCTTCTTTCTGAGATGGATGAGAAGAGGGGTATTCCATTCATTGTAGAGAGATTTAATAGAGGAGGAATCAGATGAAAAAGAAACTTATATTTTCTTTATTGTTTTTTATTACAATTTATTCGATTAACCTTTTTTCTGAGGAAACAGTCAATCTTGCATTATGGGCTCACCCTCCTGACATTGGAAAAGACCTGAATTCAGTAAAAGAATTTGTTTCAAAATGTAAAAAAGCTAATGTTAACCTCATAATTCTTTTGGTAAAAGATACTTCAGGAAAAATTTACTGGCATAGTAAAAAATTCAAAGAAGCAATAGCTCCAGGATGGGAAGAATTTGATATAGTAGAAGAAGTTATAAAAGAATCTCATAAAAATGGGATAAAAGTTCATGGATGGTTCTGTAATTTTACAGAGAGTGTTGATTCATATATTTATTTGAAACATCCTGAATGGGCAATGGTAAACCCAAGTGGAACACATTCAGATTCAGAAAAGCTTGGAGAGGGGAGATCTTATGGAATAGTGTGGATGTGTCCAAACCGTAAACCGGGCTATGCATATCAATGGCTTCTTCCGATGATGGAGGAAATTTTAACTCTTTACGAAATAGATGGAATACATCATGATTATGTTCGATATCCTGGAGATGTGGCACCTGACACCTACTGTTTTTGTGATTACTGTCTTGATGACTTTTTCAGATACAATCACTTTGTTTATGATGTATATCCTGACCTGATTTTAAAGCCTGACCCAGTTTTGCCGAGGATTGAGGCAAATTGGCATCTTGAATACACAGCAAAGCCTTCAAATTGGAAGGATTTAAACAGAAAAGAGAAGGCGAAATATATTTTAAAAGGAAGCTTTTTGCCAGAGGCAAATCCTGATTTAAATTATTTCTTCTATGAATATCGATCCGATGTAATAACAAGGTTTGTTAGGGAATCGACATTAGCATTGAAAAAGATAAAACCTGATGTTGAAATTTCAGCTGCTGTGTTTAAAAACCCTATGCAGAGTGGAAGGTTTATAGGTCAGAGATGGATTGATTTCGCCCCATGGGTGGATATTATGATGCCCATGTGTTACAGGAGCCATTTTCAGGGAAGTTTTGAAAATCATATAGAAATGCTCGGAGAGTATGCAGAGTATGAAAAAAAATGGGCTGAAAATTTGACAAAAATGTATATTGGAATAGCAACAACTTATCTGTACAAAGAAGAATATGAGCCCTTAAACTCGATAATTTATTCATCCGAGAGCATAATGAAAGGCTTGGATGTTGATAAAAATTGTGAAATGTTAAGAAATGAATATTCGGAGAAATTGGAGATAAGATTAAAGAAATTTCCTGATTATCATGAAAAAATTTCAGATATAATAGATAAGCTTCTAATCAGTAAAGATTTAGCGGTTAGAAAGTTTTATGCTGAAAACCTTACCTCAATTCTGATAAAATTAAGGAATGACCCTCCTCCTGGATATTTTCCCGGGGAAAAATTGGAGAGAATCTTATTTATGTTAAAAGATAAAAAAGTTGAAGGAATAGTAATTTTTGCAGCAGGAAGCCTAAACAGAGAAAAGCTCTGGCAAACATTAGAAAAATCGGTAAGCAAGTAAAAAGAAAAGTGGCGTGATACAAATGGATAAAAAAAGATATATAAATGACACGACACTGGTGTGCTGTCCCATAAATATCTTCACAGAGAAACAATTTCTCATAAAGCACACTGAAGGGGTATGGGGAAGGAACTTCCCCATGTCTGGGGGGTGCTCAGCGAAGCGTCTAAGGAGATCTTTCTCCCATAGGGAAAGTGTCGTGTCGCAAAAATATAACAAAAGGAATTTAAGTGACACGACACTGGTGATTGTTTTGGATGGAGGAGCTACCTCTATAAAAGCTCTAATTATTGACTTGGAAGGGAATGTATTAGGGAAGGGAACGGGTGGTCCTTCGAACCATTTGTTGACAGAACTTGATGTTGTAGAAAAATCAATAAAAGATGCAATCCATTCAGCCCTAAATGATTCCGGATTAAAATCAGAGGATATAAAATTTCTCTGCGGAGGAACAGCAGGAGTGGATTTTGATGGGAAAGGAAACAGGCCTATCATAAAGATAGTTAAACACCTGCTTCCTTTTACAAAAAAAGTCCTGATTACAGGTGATATGGTTATCTCCCACTATGGAGCTTTACTTCACAACCCAGGAATTACAGTTATTGCAGGAACCGGCTCTGTGGTTTTTGGAATAAATTCTCAAGGAAAAAGAGTAAAGATTGGAGGATGGGGGCCTTTGTTTGGAAACGAAGGAAGTGCTGATTTTATTGCCCGCCAAGGTTTAAATGAAGCTTCAAAATACTATGACGGAAGGAGAGAAAAAACTATAATAAAAGAGGAGATTGAAAAATATTTTAACATCAAGGGTTTTAGAAAAATAATAGATGTAATTTATGGAAAGAGATTGAGTATTGAGAAGATAGCAGAGCTTTCCAAGGTTGTTGAATCAGCAGCAAAAAAAGGAGACCGTATAGCAATCGAGATTTTTAAGAATGCAGGGCATCAGTTAGCTGAGGGAATATGTGCGGCGATAAAAAAACTTCATATGGAACACGACGAAGTCAAAATCTCCTATCAGGGGTCAGTATTTGATGCTGGCTCTTTTATACTTGAGCCAATGAAAGAGAAAGTCTTAGAGAAGTTCAACAGGGCAGTAGTTATTCCTCCTCATTTTCCTCCTGTCATTGGATCTTTTTTCTTTTTTATGGAAACATTTCACAAAAATCTTAATGAGAAAATTTTAAGGAATTTGAAAAACAGTTATTCGATTATTAATGAGAACATATTTAATTTTAATACATTTCTGCCCCCTCACCTTAATCCTCTCCCCTGAGGGGAGAGGATTAAAGCTTGCCCCGCACTTGATGCGGAGTGAGGGGCAAAAATAGAATGTAACAGATATTTGTGCGTTTATATTAGATGGTAGAGCTTAAAAAAAGAGAAACTAATTTTCAGACTGGATTTTCAAAAATAGACATTACTCCATCCCAACCATTGCCTTTAGCAGGACATATCGCAAGAAAAGGCTTATCAAAGGGAGTTTTAAATCCTCTTCAGGGAAAGTCATTTTTAATAAAAGATTCCGGTGAAATAGTAGCTATTGTGGTGCTCGAGCTTCTTTACATTTCGAAGAATTGGTGCACGGAAGTTAAAAGATACATCAGTAAAAAAACAGGTATTAAAAAAGAAAACATATTGATTTCTGCAACTCACACTCATGCTGGTCCTGAAATAATAAATCCTGATTCCGGAAAGAGAGTCTCTTTATATTTTCATGAATTAAAGGAAAAAATATTAAAATTAATTCTTGATTCATTGAGTGATTTTGAAGAATCTATTTTATACTTTGGAAAACAAGGAATAAAGGGACTGGCAGGTAATAGATATAATTTAAAAAAAGAGGAAAGCGGAGAAATATCGATTATAAAATCAGAAAATAAAAAAGGATTTATAAAGGGAATATTTATATGCTATGGCTGCCATCCAACAATTTTAGGTGCTGAAAATTACAAATTTTCAGGAGATTTATTCGGTTATGCTCAAGAAAAGCTGGAAAACATATTATCTGGTCAGCCTGTGGTTTTAATTGCGAATGGTGCTGGAGCTGATGTAAGCACAAGATTTACAAGAAAAGAGCAAAGCTATACCGAATTAAAAAGATTGGGAAATATTCTTATGGAAAACATAATCAAATCAGCTGATAAGTTGCCCATACTGGAGAATTCAGGGCTTAATGTAGAAACTAAAAACCTTAAATTCAAGACAAAAAGATTACCTCTATTAGATTATGCGAAATCTGTTTTAAAAAGGACAAAAAACGAATTCAAAGTTGAGAGGAGAAGAGTTCTATCAGAAGGAGAGATGAGAATCTGGATTACAAAGCTTGAGGGACTAAAGACTCTTATAAAAAGTACAAAGGAAATGAAGTATTATCCAGAATATGTAACCGGGGAAATTCAGATTATACAATTAGGAGAAATCGCAATTATAGGTATTCCGGGAGAAGTTTTCCAAAAAACAGAGAAAGAAATATTAGAAAATGTTTCTCGGCTTAAAGGAGTGATAGTTGGATATTGTAATGATTATCTTGGATATTTTGTGCCCTCTGAGGAATGGGAAGAATTGAAATATGAATCTCTCGTCTCAATTCTTGATTCCTCAGCAGAAACAAAAATGAGAAAAGAAATAATTAGAATTTTAAATAGTTAACATGGATTTTGTAAGAATTTATGGAGAAAAATTAATAGAAATTATAAGAAGAATTCTTTCTATCCAGGAAGAGACGATTTGTCAGGGTGGAATAATTATTGCAGACTGTCTAAAGAACGATGGAATTGTTAATGTATTCGGTACAGGGCATTCCCGCCTAATAGCTGAGGAAGCATTTTATAGAGCTGGAGGGATGATATCTGTAAATCCGTTATTGAATGAAAAATTATATTTTACTAAGGGCGCAATTCAGGCATCTTTTACAGAAAGAAATGAGGATATTGTATTCGAAATATTAAAAGAAAATAAAATGGAATCAAAAGATGTGGGAATAGTAGTTTCCAATTCAGGAATAAATGTAGCTCCTGTTGAAATGACAATCCAGATGAAAAAAATAGGGATGAAAGTTATATCGATAGTGAGCCTGAAACAGTCCAAATCATCTAAAAGCCTTCATAAGAGTGGTAAAAAGCTCTATGAATTAGCTGATGTGGTGATAGATAACTGTGGAGAATATGGAGATGCTTTAATTTCAATGCCAGGACTTAATTTCAAAATTGGTCCCTCATCAACTGTTTCAGGTTCTTTTATAATTCATTCTTTATTCATAAAAGCTGCTGAAGAAATGTTGAAAAGGGGAGAGAAGCCATTGGTTTTTCCGAGTATCAACATTGAAGGTGTGAGTCTGGATGTTTTTAAGCAAATGTTTGAGAAATATAAAAATAGAATCAGATATTACTGATACAAAAGCAATAAATAATTTGGAGGGCAACCCTTCAGAGCCTGCCCCGAACCTTGCCCTGAACTTGTTTCATGGGTTGATTCGGGGGTGAGGAGAGCAAGGTGTAATAAATATTCATGCGTTTATTTTATTATAGTTTAGTCAATTCCTAACTTAATTATTGATTTTATCGCAATTTTGTGATAAAAATTATAAAGCTATAAATCAAAGCAGGGAAGGAGTAAAGGTGAAAAGATTTGAAGGAATAGATAGTAAGTTTAGATTCGTTATTATAGCTGCAAAAAGGAGTAGAGAACTTATGAAGGGCTCTCCTGCGAAAATAAATACAAAATATAAAAATCCAGTAAAAATAGCCCAGGAAGAAATATCTAAAGGCTATATTAAATATAGAACAATTGAAGAAGATACTATTTAATAAAAATCATATTCCCTTTTTTGTGTGTTTTTTTAAAAATCTCTACATAATCCAGCGTTATAATATCATTATCTCTATAGCCTAATTTCTCTGCCATTGAAATGATATTTTCTTCTTTTCCTTCAATCTCGATAAAATTTCCAACAGGAGTTTCATCAAGAGCAACATGAACATCTGATATTTTAAAAAGTGTCCTGAATTTTTGATATCTAAATGTTTTTTTTAGACCAATTCTGGTAAAAATGTCATAAAGAATGTCAGGGTTTTCGAGTTTTATCTCTAATTCTTCTCTTATTTTAAAGTTTTTTGACCTTATTTTTTCCCCTTTGAAGGTAAGATATGCTTCATTTCCTTGCTTTCTTATTCTTAATGCAAATCCTTTTTTCCTCAATGAATTATCTGGAAAATCAAATAAAACATTGTCTTCAAAGCTTCTCCTTTTTTCTAAAACAGCATTTAATTTTTTAATCTTTAGCTTAATTTGGTTTAAATTCTTAATTTTTAATTTAATCTCTTTTTCTAAATTTTTGTTTTCCAAATTAATTTTTATTAATACATTTTTTCTATTCTAATTATTTTTTTCTATTAAGGATAATATCAGGAAGATTAAAGAGTGCCTGTTTATACGATGAGTCGCTAAATATGTCCAAATTTTTCTTTGCAGATTGGGAAAATTTCCTTGCAACATTTTTGACATACTCATCAGCACCTTCATTCTTAATCATTGAAACAATATCATCTTTGAACGATTTATTAAAATTTTTATCCTTAAGGGCAGCCTTTATTTTATAAAAATTTATTTCTTTTTCTTGTTTGAGGAGGTATATCAATGGAAGAGTGATTTTCCCTTCCATAAGATCCGAAAGCACAGGCTTTCCAAGAGCTTTTTCATCTGATATAAAATCCAATAAGTCATCAGTAAGTTGAAATATCATTCCAATATTCATTCCATATTCAGCTAAAGTTTTAATTTCATCTTCATTCGCTCCGGAAAGAATAGCTCCGACTGAACATGACGCAGAAAACAAATCAGCAGTTTTTTTCTTTATTATTTCAAGATACTCTTCTTCGTTCAAATTGATATCACCTATTTTTGAAATTTCCCATAATTCTCCCTCTACCATATTCGCAGTAGTTTCTGAAAGGACTTTTATGACTTCCATATTTTCTTTTTTCACAATGAGTTTAATCGATGTTATGTAAAAGAAATCTCCAAGAAGAACAGTAATGTTTGGACCCCACGTTGTATGAATGCTTTCTCTTCCTCTTCTTAATTTTGAGTTATCTACTATATCATCGTGGACTATGCTTGCTGTATGAATGAATTCAACTGCTGAAGCAAAATCTATAAGATCCTCTCCCTTATAGCTAAAAAGTTTTGATGAAAATATCATCAATGCAGGTCTAATTCTCTTTCCACCACTTCTAAAAATATATCTTCCTATATCTGAGACTAATCCTATAGGAGAATTAGTATATTCATAAAATTTTCTTTCAACTTTATCAAGATCATCCTGGATTAGTTTATAAATTTCTTTAAGCATTGTTTAAGTATTATAGAAAAATTTTTAAACATGATGATATCATTTTATCCAAACATTTACAATATTCTCTGTGATTTTTTTACATCCTGATTAATGCTGAGCCCCAGGTTAATCCAGAACCAAAGGCAGTTAACCCTATAAGACTTCCATCCTTTATCTTTCCTTCTTTTTTAATTTCATCAAAGGCAATTGGTATAGAAGCGGCAGTTGTATTTCCATACTTATGAATGTTTGAGACAACTTTTTCAGGAGAGATTCCAAGTATTTTTCCGACCATTTCAGTTATTCTGTAATTTGCCTGATGGGGAATAAGAAAATCTAAATCATTTACGGAAAGATTATTTTCCTCGAGGATTTCCTTCATGCATTCAGGCATTTTTTCTGAAGCAAGTTTGAAAACCATCTTTCCTTGCATGGTGGGAAATCTTCTTTTGTCCTGTATTAATTCCAAAGAAAAATAAGGTTTATCTGTAATGCGTGGCTTCTCCATCCATAAAATATCCGCAAATCTCCCATCAGCATGAAGATGGGTAGCAATAATCCCTTTTCCATCATCCCTTTCATTTTTCGAAACTATAACAGCTCCAGCTCCGTCTCCAAAAAGAACAGCCATATCTCTTCCTTCAGTACTCATATTTAAATGAACAGACTGAACTTCAGCTCCGATCACAAGTATTTTTTTATACATCCCTGTTTTTACATATTGATCTGCCACAGATAAGGCATAGATAAAGCCTGTACACTGATTTCTTACATCGAGAACTCCAATACCTGTCAAGCCAAGCTTCTCCTGAAGAAATACACCCGCTCCAGGAAATAAATGGTCAGGACTTAAGGTTGCAAATATGATAAAGTCAATTTCTTCTTTTGAAATGTCTGCATCTTCAATAGCTATAAGAGATGCTTTGTATGCAAGATCAGATGTGCTCTCCCCAGGATCAACAAACCTTCTTTCTACAATACCGGATCTTTCTCTTATCCATTCGTCTGATGTATCCATCAACTTTTCTAAATCAAAATTTGTAATTACATTCTTTGGAACATAATGGCCTGTTCCCTGGATGATAGCTTTATTCATTTCAATTCTCCTTTTTAATATGGCAAATATATTAGCACAAACAAAAGAACCATTTCAAACATAAAAATTATTAATTTTTTCTGCAGGGAGAAAATGCAACACTAAATATATTATATAATGTAGAATTTAATTTATATAAATTGTAGAAATTTATTTACAATATGTAAATTAAAATAATTATATAATATTTTAAGATAAACGAACATAATGTATGTTATTATTAAATGATGTAAAATAGGGAAAGTATCATGTCACAACAAGATAACAAAAGGCATTTAAGTGACACGACACCAGTGTGCTGTCCTATAAATATCTTCACAAACAAACAATTTCTCATAAAGCACACTGAAGGGGTATGGGGAAGAGGCTTCCCCAGCCTGGGGAGCGAAGCGTCTAAGGGGGGCTTGCCCTCATAGGGAAAGTGTCATGTCATAATAATATAATAAAAGTTATATAAGTGACATGACACTTGATTGGCATAAATTTTGCTTGTAATATAAAATGGAAACAAAAATAAAATTTTTTAATGTAAATTTTATCAAAATTTTAACATGAAGAGAGAAAATATTTTAATTGTTGAGGATGATTCAGTTTTTCGTGAAATGGTCTATGATATGGTTAAAACTCTCGGATATGATTGTTCATTGGCAAAAGATGGAATAGAAGCATTAAAAATTATAAAAAATGAGAGATTTTCTCTTCTAATAACAGATTTATTAATGCCTGAAATGGATGGGATAGAACTTATGAAGGAAGCAAAGAAAATTTTTCCCAATTTATGGATTATAGCAATGACTGGTTATGCTCTGGAGTATCCCTTTGAAAAAATTATAGAATCTGGTGCATCAGATTATATAAAGAAACCCTTTACTTTTAAGGAATTCGAAATAAAGCTACTCCGTGCAATCAGGGAAAAAGAATTAATTAATGAACTTACTGTATTAAATCAAATAAATATACTCTTTGCTTCCTCTAATAGAATAGAAAATATACTGGAGGAAGCTCTAAATATATTCATGAATGGGTTTGGGTATCTTTCTTGTATACTTTATCTTAAAGAAGAGAAGGCAGAAATCTTTGAATATAAGAATATCTTAAAAGCTCATGAAAAGTTGTTGCCAAAAAAACATATAAGAATTGAAAAGGATAATAGAATAAGTTTAATTTCTAAAGATGGTGAGTTTCTCTTTATACCTGATGTAACAGGAGATAAAGAATATTTAAAAAATAATGAGCTTGCCAAGTCAGCAGTGTTGGTGCCGATAAAAATTGGCAATGAAGTTGTTGCTGGACTAAATGTGGAAAGCGAAATTGTGAATGGATTTAATGAACAAGATATTGAGAGGATAAGATCTTTTGCTAATCAAATATCAATTGCTTTAGAAAATTTTTTTCTCCAACTTCAAACCCAACAGGAAAGAGATAAATTTTTAGATCTTTATAATAATGCACCCTTTGGATATCATTCTCTTAACTCGAAAGGAATGTTTTTGGATATAAATGATACTGAATTAGGTTGGTTGGGATATTCCCGGGAAGAATTAACAGGAGAAAAACATTTCTTTGAAATTGTTACTCCTGAAAGTTATAAAAATTTTTCTCGAAATTTCCAAAAACTTATAAAATCAGGTTATATCCACGATATTGAACTTGAATTAATCAGAAAAGATAACACCACATTTCCAGTTCTATTAAATGCAAGAGCTCTTTATGATAGAAAAGGGAATTTTATAAAGAGCAGGGCTTCCATATTAGATATCACCCAACGGAAATTGGCCGAGCATGAGATTAACGGAATGAGGAACATACTCGAAACCACTCAAAACAATTTAGATATAGGTCTTTGTACATTAGACTTAGATTTATGCGTTATCCAATTAAATTCCTGGATGAAAAAGCACTACCCATGGATAGAAGTGGGAAAAGTATGTTACACTTCCTTTGGGGACAAAAAGGAGCCATGTCCATGGTGTCCTGTAATTAAATGTTTTAAATCAGGAAAGACAGAGAGAAGTGATGCCATGATTGAATCCCCCAATAGCAGACAATATTTAAACTTTATAGCTTCACCCATAAGAGATAGAAAGGGAGAAATAACTGGAGCAGTGGAAACAATTATCGATATTACTGAACAGAAAATGGTAGAAGAAAGGATAGAATTTTTAGCTAATATTATTACAGAATCAAAAGCAGCAATTGTCGGTGTAGATCTCAAAGGTAATATCACTCTCTTTAATAGAGGTGCTTAAGAACTTGCGGGTTTCATGGGGGAAGAAATAATTGGTAAATCGATAATTAAATTGAATCCTGAAATAATGGAACAGGTTAAAATAACCCTTAAAAAAGGAGAATGCATTGGAAAAGAAACATCATTTATTTCAAAAAAAAGAAGAAAGATTTCCGTAATTTTTTCAACATTTTTAATAAAGGATAAAAAAGGAAATCCAAAAGAAATAGTTGGATTTGCTGAAGATATTACAATGCGAAAGAAGATTGAAGAAAATTTAAGAGAGGAAAAAATAAGAGCTGAAAAGCTTTTTTCTCAATTAGAATTCGCCCATCAAACATTAAGAGAAATTCAGAGTCAAATGATTAAGGAAGAAACTATGGTAACCACTGGAGAATTAGCTACTGGAATTGCCCATGAGATAAGAAATCCTTTAGGAATAATCCATGCTTCAGCCCAATTCTGCTTGGATACATTCTTTCTGCCGAAAGATTTAAGAAAACATTTAAAAACTATTTTGAGAAATGCAGAGAATGCAAATAAAGTCATAAGAGATTTACTTGAATTTGCAAAGCCCGCTGATATTGAGTTAAAGCCTGGTGAAATTAGTAAGATATTGGATAAAACTTGTGCGTTGCTTAGAGCTAAATGTCTCCAACAGAGAATTCGCGTAGTAAAAAAAATATCAAAATATCTTCCAAAAATCATGCTCGATGAGAAACATCTTGAAGGAGCGTTTTTAAATTTCATGCTAAATAGTACTGAATCAATGCCAGATGGAGGAACTCTTAAAATTTCTGGGGATCTTAAGAAAGATAAAAAATCCGTTATTATAACTATTTCTGATACAGGATGTGGAATAGATCCCAAAAATATCAAGTATATTTTTACTCCATTTTATACCACAAAAAGAGGAGGAGTTGGTTTAGGCTTATCAATAGCGCGGCGTATTATAGATATCCATAAAGGAAAAATACGTTTCAAAAGTAAAGTAGGTTCAGGAACAAAGGCTATTATTAAATTTCCTGTGATTAATAATTAAAGAAGCAGGTAAATTTTTGTGATGATTATTAATTTGGGCAGCAAGGGTGACCCGAAAACACGCTGTATTTTCCCCAGCGAGGAAAATAACAGCTCGGCACTCATGCTTCGCTCTTCTCCTGAGTTAAACTCAGGAGAAACCATGCCCGCTACGCATTCGTGACGGTTTTCTTGGCCACCCTTGCTGCCCAGAAATACATTGATTTAATTTCTATTACCAAAAACTTTAGGTGCTTATGTTTTGACCGCTTGATTTGACACTAATAAAAATTTATAATAGGCGGAGAAAATGAAAAAAATATTGATAATAGATGATGATCTGGATTTTTGTTGGACATTACAAGAGATTCTAAAAAATTCAGGATACGAGACAAAATCCATTACTGAAGGCAAACGAGCTCTCCAGGAAGTTAAAAAATATCAACCAAATTTGATTTTACTGGATCAGAGATTAAAGGACATAAATGGAATAGAACTTATGCAAAAATTGAAGGAAGTTGAAAGAAATCTGGTAGTTATCATGATAACAGCCTATGGTGCAACAAAGAGTGCAGTTGAAGCGATGAAATTAGGTGCTTTTGATTATATCACAAAACCTTTTGATAATGATGAACTACTCCTTATAATTAAAAAAGCATTGGAAACTCAATCTCTAAGTGAAGAAATAGATATTTTAAGAAGACGCTTTGAAGAGGAATCTAAGAGTGATGAGATAGATTTAATAGGAAATAGTCAACCAATTCGATATATTCTTAACCAGGTAAGAACTGTAGCTCCAACCAATATGACTGTTCTCCTTAGAGGGGAGAGTGGGACAGGAAAAGAGCTTATCGCTGAGCTGATTCATAGAAAAAGCCAAAGAAAAGACAAACCTTTCGTGGTAGTTGATTGTGGAGCTCTTCCTGACAGTTTATTCGAAAGTGAACTGTTTGGGTATGAAAAAGGAGCTTTTACTGGCGCCAATTTCAAAAAAGAAGGATATTTTGAATTAGCAAATGGAGGCACTATATTTTTAGATGAAATTGGGAATTTAACACAAATAACTCAAACAAAACTTCTTAGAGTATTACAAGAACGAAAAATTAGACCTCTGGGAGGGAAAAAAATAATAGATGTTGATGTGAGAATAATTTCAGCAACGAATAAAAATTTAGAAGAAAGTATTAAAGATGGAAGTTTCAGAACAGACCTTTTTCATAGACTCAATGAATTTGCAATTTACATTCCTCCTCTTCGGGAGAGAAAGGATGATATACCTGTATTGGCAAAACATTTTATAAAAGAAGCTAATAGAGAATTTAATAAAAATATAGAAGGATTATCTTCAAAAGCAATGAGGTATATCCTTGAATATCATTGGCCAGGAAACGTTCGTGAACTTAAGAACTTGATAAAAAGGGCTGTGCTTTTAGCAAATAAAATTATTATGCTGGAAAATCTTTCGATTAATTCAGAAATTTATCCCTATTTTTGTACTTTAGATGCTGATTTATATTTGGAAAGAGGACTCTCTTTCTTCGATATCACTAAAAAATTTGTTGAACCAATTGAAGCTGCATATTCCGATGAATCTGGCCACTGATTCTGATTGAAAGTGGCCACCTGTCGGAGCGAAGTGACGCTGAATTTTCATTATACCTCAGAGTGGCTGGATTGAGTCAAGGATGACTTTCTTTTCC
>JBFLYD010000017.1 GCA_040756905.1 Acidobacteriota bacterium | reverse complement strand
TCAAAATGGGAACAACGCAAGCCTTCCATTACCTCCTTCTTGAAAACCTCGTCTAACCCTTTACTCATCAACCTCTCTATTCTCTCATTCTTCTGGTCTCTTTCCATCAAAACCTCCTGAGAAAGAACTATAACTAAAGATATTAACAAGTAAAGAGTACTAATCATATGAAATAACTATAAGGGTTGCCCTACAATTTATTCAATGCGTTTGTATTAGGTAATAATAAGTTAGTGCGGGACTGGGGAAAATACAGCGTGTTTTCGGAGTCACCCTTACTGATTACTCTAAATTCTCTGAGCGAAGGGGATGTTTGGCCTCTCTGAGAATAGCAAGGATATAACCATGTTTTAAAAAATACCTTTACTTCTATTTAATATTCTGTTAATATTATATATTAATTAAAAGAGGAGGAAAGATTGGCTGTTACGGATACCAGAAAGAAAGAGTTAATAGATAAATTTAAAATTCATGAGAATGATACTGGATCTACGGAGATTCAGATCGCATTACTTACTGAAAGAATTAATTATTTAACCGAACATTTTAAAATTCACAAAAAAGATTATCATTCAAAGACAGGGCTGATGAAACTTGTTGGAAGAAGAAAAGGGCTTCTTGAATATCTTAAAAAAAATAATTACGAAAAATATAGAAGGATATTGAAAGAATTAGGCCTTAGAAAATAATTTTCCCCTTGGGGTTTGAACTGGAGGTAAAATGAAGGAAAAAGTAGAGCTGGAGATAGGGGGTAGAAAACTTATAATTGAAACAGGTTCTCTTGCAAAACAATCCTCTGCATCTTCATTGATTAGGTATGGAGATACGATAGTTCTTGTAACTGCTGCAGCTAAAGAAGAGCCAGTGGAAAATGGAGATTTCTTACCTCTTATTGTCGATTATCGAGAAAATACATATGCAGCTGGTAAAATCCCAGGAGGGTTTTTTAAGAGGGAAGGAAGGCCCTCAGAGAGAGAAATTCTTGTAAGCAGATTAATTGACAGACCGATAAGGCCTTTATTTCCTGAAGGATATTGTAATGAAACTCAGATTGTTGCTCTTCTTCTATCAGCTGATTTAGCTAATGACCCGGATGTCCTTGGAATAATCGGGGCATCCACCTCATTGTACATTTCAGAAATTCCCTTTAACACCCCAGTGGGGGCAGTTAGAGTTGGGATTATCAACGATAATTATCGTATAAACCCTACATCTGAGGAGCTGAAAGAGAGTCCGTTAAACATAGTTATTGCAGGAACAGAAGAAGGAATAGTTATGGTTGAGGCAGGAGCAAAAGAAGTTGAAGAAGATAAGATATGGGGAGCAATTCAGTTTGCCCACGAATACATCAAGCAAATTGTAAATTGCCAGAAAGAATTGTTTCACAGAATAAACCCTAAAAAAACACCGCTGGAACCAAAAATAATTGATCCTGAAAAAAGAAGTAAGATTGAAGAGCAGATAAGGGAGAGTTTAATTTCAGCGATTCATACTCCTGGGAAGAAAGAGAGCGAAACGAGAATAAAAGAGATCCTGGACTCGTTAATTTCAACAATTCCAGAAGAGAACGAAGAAGAGAGGAAAGAGACTGAAAGAATATTTATACAAATAAAAAAGGAATTGTTCAGGAATGATGTTGTTTTCAACAGAAGAAGACCGGATGGAAGGGATTTTAAAGAGATAAGGCCCATTTCAATTGAAGTGGGTTTCCTTCCAAGAACTCATGGCTCTGCGTTATTTACAAGGGGAGAGACCCAGGCTCTGGTTACGGTAACATTAGGAACATTTGAAGATGTCCAGCATCTTGATATTCTCGACGAAGAAAATGCTACAAAAAGATTTATGGTCCATTATAATTTCCCTCCTTTTTCTGTTGGAGAAGTTGCATTTTTAAGAGCCCCTGGAAGGAGAGAGATTGGGCATGGAGCCCTTGCAGAAAGAGCCATTTTTCCATCTATTCCAGAGGAGGAAGGTTTTCCTTACACGATACGACTTGTATCTGATATTTTAGAGTCAAATGGATCTTCTTCTATGGCTACTGTCTGTGGAGGGAGTCTTGCATTAATGGATGCAGGCGTTCCATTAAAAATGCCTATAGCAGGAATTGCCATGGGTCTTGTTATCGAAAATGGTCATTATGCAATATTAACAGATATAGCAGGGTTAGAAGACCATTATGGTGATATGGATTTTAAAGTAGCTGGCTCAAAAAAAGGCATTACCGCATTACAGATGGATATTAAAGTAAAAGGTGTTACACCACAAATAATGAAAGAGGCACTGGAACAGGCAAAAGAAGCAAGACTTCAGATATTGGAAAAGATGTTAAACATAATTTCCGAGCCAAGGAAACAAATATCTCAATTCGCTCCGAGAATTGTGAAGATGGATATAAATCCTGATAAGATTAAAGATCTGATAGGTCCAGCAGGGAAAACCATAAAGAGTATAATTGAAAAAACAGGGGCAAAAATAAATATCGAAAATAATGGAAAAGTAACCATCGCAGCCTCAGACCCTGAGACTATGAAAAAGGCGATCTCTCTGATAGAAGAAATCGTAGTTGAGGTTGAAGTTGGAAAAATCTATCTTGGGAAAGTAAAAAGAATTGAAGATTACGGAGCTTTTCTCGAAATTATGCCAAATGTGTTGGGTTTACTTCACATTTCAGAGATTGCACCCTACAGGATTAAAAACATAAAAGATGAGATAAAAGAAGGTCAAGAATTTTTCGTAAAGGTAATAGACATTGACGAATACAACAGGGTAAAATTGAGCAAGAAAGCTATAGATTCCAAGGAAGAAAAACATCGAAAACCAAAAACAACATTTAATAATAGAAGAAGAAATAGACTCTTCTGATTAATGAATTCTCTTTCCAATAAAAAAGATAAAGCATTAACACTTATAGAACTCCTTGTGACTTTATCAATACTTTCAATTTTAGCTGCCTCGATTCTTCCCCTTGCGAAGTTAGCAGTAAAGAGGGAAAAAGAGATTGAATTAAGAGAAAATCTAAGAATAATGAGAGAAGCAATTGATCAATACAAAAGATTGGCAGATGAAAAAAAGATAAAAATCGAGCCTGAAAGTGAAGGATATCCTCCTGACCTTCAGACTCTTGTTAATGGAGTAGAATTACTGGAGCCAAAAGGAAAAATTATAAAATTTTTAAGAAGGGTTCCGCTTGATCCAATGACAAATTCCTATGATTGGGGATTGAGGTCTTATCAGGACAGTCCTGATTCAAAAGTATGGGGTGGAAAGAATGTATGGGATGTGTATACAAAAAGTGAAGCCATAGGCCTTGATGGGACAAAGTATAACACATGGTAATAAGTAGAAAGAGGTAAAAATGATTTTTAAAAAAGGAAAACAGGGAAAAAGAGGCTTTACTTTTATCGAGCTTCTGGTAGTTTTGACATTGATAGGAATTCTTGCTGCAATTGCTCTTCCACAATTTAAAGGCTCAACTCGGAAGGCAAGAGAGGTTGTTCTCAAGGAAAACCTTTTCCAATTAAGAAAAGTAATAGATCAGTACTTTGCAGATAAAAGAAAATATCCTTTATCTTTACAGGATCTTGTTAAAGAAGGATATATCAGAGAAATTCCAATCGATCCGGTTACAAGATCAAAAGACACTTGGATTGTCATTCGTGAAGAGCCTTCTCTGGAAGAACATAAAACAGGGGAGGAATTGGGGATAATTGATGTGAAAAGCGGGTCGAGCGAAATTTCCTCAGAGGGTTCTCCATATAATAGCTGGTAAAAATTCATATCAAATAATATAATTTTCATAATATATATGTTAAAAAAAGGAATATCTATAGTAATTTTAATGATAGCTGTATCTATAATGGCAATAATTCTTCTCTCAATATATCCCCTGTGGTCCACTGCAATGAAGAGAGAGAGGGAAAAAGAATTGATATTCAGAGGAAGCCAGTATGTTGAAGCCATAAGAATTTATCAAATAAAAAATCCTGGAAAATTTCCATCCTCCCTGGACGAACTACTGAAACAGAAATGTATAAGAAAGTTGTACAAGGATCCTACAAATAATTCTTCTGGATGGGATTTGATTGTCATCCCGAGCAAGATTGAAGTTTCCAAGCAAGCATTAAGGAGTTTGTTGATCATTTCAAATAAATACTTGAAATATTATAGAGATGTGCCTCAAATTATAGGAGTGGTATCTTCTAATCCTGAAAAATCGATAAAAATTTATGATAAAGCAGAGCATTATAACAAATGGTTTTTTTATTATGGCAAAAAACAGGATGAAACTGTAAAAATGGAATATTTTAAGCCTGAAAAAGCAGGAGAGAATGAAAAATAAAAGTATCCTGATAATAGCTGGAGAGGAATCCGCTGAAAGGTATGGTGCCGAGTTGATCAAGGAATTTAAGAATTTTACAGATGAATACAGATTCTTTGGAACAGGTGGCCAGTTTATGAGAGATTCCGGAATGGAAATTCTTTTTGATGTAAATGAGCTTTCTTTTATCGGAATATTTGAAGTCATAACTCAGATAGGAAAAATATGGAAAATAAAAAAAAGAATGGAAAAAGAGATTGAAAGAAGAAAGCCAGCCCTTTCCATATTAATTGATTTTCCTGATTTCAATTTAATGATCGCAAAGAAACTGAAAAAATACGGAATACCTGTTGTTTATTACATAAGTCCTACTATATGGGCATGGAGAAGAAGAAGATTGAATAAGATAAAAAAATACGTTGATTTAATGTTATTGATTTTTCCTTTCGAAGCTGAAATATACGAAAAAGAAAAAATTAAACATAAATATATAGGCCATCCTCTTGTCTCCAGAGTGGTAAAAAATATGACAGATTCAGAATTCAGGAAGAATTTTAACATATTGGATAGAAAGAAAGTAATATCAATTCTTCCTGGTTCAAGGATGAGAGAAGTTAAATATCATCTTCCAGTGATAGTCGAGGCTGTTAAAATGCTAAAAAAAGAATTCGATATTGAGACATTTTTGATTTTAGCAAGAAATATAGATAAAGAATATCTAAACAGGTACTTAAATGAAATTCGAATTAATATTGTAAAAGATAAAGTTTATGATGTTATGGGAAATTCAGATTTGATAATAGCATCGTGTGGAACTTCAAATTTAGAAGCATTACTTTTAGAAATACCGTTGATAGTAGTTTATAAAGTGATGCCCATTTCATACCTTTTGGGAAGAAAGTTTGTAAAAATTGATAAATTCAGTATTGTAAATATTTTAGCCGGAAAAGAAATAATTCCAGAATTGATACAAACGAGATTAACTCCAGGAAATATCTATAACGAGGCTCTAAAAATTCTTAGATCTCAAGATAAAATAGAAGAAATGAAAACTCATTTTAGGGAAATAAAAGAGAAATTAGGATATGAAAATGCTTCAAAAATAGCGGTGGAAGAAATTTATAAATTTTTGAAATGAAGATAGGGATCCTCGGATATCCAAAAGTTGGCAAAACTTGCCTGTGGAATCTCTTGACTGTTTCGAAGAGAGTAGAGGAGCATAAAGGAACAAAAGAGATAAGGATTGGTTCAGCAAAAATAGAAGATAAAAGGCTCGACAATCTCTCATCCCTTTATCCTGAAAAGAACAAAGTAAGTTTCCATATAGATTATGGAGACCTGACTGGGTTTTCTTTCGGGGAAGTTAAAAATACAGTATATCTTGAAAATTTTAGAGAATTTGACGCTTTGATATTTGTAATCAGGGCTTTTTCAAGTCCATCGGTTCCCTATTTCAGGCAGGAGATAAACCCTCAAAAAGAAATTTATGAGATTGAAGAAGAGTTAAGACTTGTAGACATGATTGCGATCGAATCCTCTACAGAAAGAATCGAGAAAGAGTTGAAAAAGGTTAAAGATATCAATAGAGAAAGAGAATTGAAGATACTCCATAAACTGAAAATTGCCCTTGATGAGGATTATCCATTAAGAAATGTGACATTGGATGGAGAAGAAGAAAAGATTATAAAAGGATTTGGATTTTTTTCCAGAAAGCCGATTATTTATGCGATTAATCTTGATGAAAAAAATATTTCTGAACTATATGATTCATTGAAATATTTTGAAAAACAGGATAATGCAGTTGCTATTAATTTCTGTGGAAAAATCGAAGAAGAAATAATGGAACTTGAGGAAGATTTGAGGCTTTCTTTTATGGAAGAGTGGGGTCTAAAAGAATTTACAAGTCGAAAAATCATAAAAGCCTCTCTTGAGGTTCTCCACATTATTTCTTTTTTTACCATCGGGAAGGATGAAGTTAGATTGTGGCCTCTGAGGAAAGGGATGACAGTCAATAAAGCTGCAGGAGTAATTCATTCTGACCTTGAGAAAGGTTTTATAAAAGCTGAAATTATCCCATACGAAGAGTTGTTAAATCATGGATCAATTCAGAATGCAAAGAATAAAGGAGCTGTTAGACTGGAAGGTAAGGACTGCATAGTAAAAGATGGAGATGTGATTTATATCAGATTTTCTCATTCTTAAACCTGAATTACATAGGGTAATTCAGGTTTATATTGATAAAGAAGGAAAATCCTTATTATTTAAAAATGCTTTGAGGTAAAATGAAATATTGGGTTTGGGGCGAAGCCCCAAAGTTGAGCCTATGATATTGGGTAAATTGGGTTAAAGTTAATATGTTCTATTCTTTTAAAATCCTTTCAGAATTAAAAGATTCAAAGGCAAGGACTGGAATAATAAAAACAAAGATGGGCGATGTAAATACTCCATGTTTTCTTCCTGTGGCATCCCAGGGTGCTGTAAAAGCGCTAACACATAGAGAACTTGAAGAATTGGGAGCTGATATGATTCTCTCAAATACATATCATGTATATTTAAGACCGGGATTAGAAGTCATCGAGAAATTTGGAGGGCTCCATGAATTTATTTCATGGAGAAAACCAATATTGACGGATAGCGGTGGTTTCCAGATTTACAGCATTTCTAAACTTGCTAAAGTAGAGGGGGAAGGCGTATACTTTTCATCCCATCTGGATGGATCAAAATTCCATTTTTCTCCTGAAAAAGTTGTAGAAATTCAAAGTGTGCTCAACTCGGACATCATGATGGTTCTTGATTATTTTGTTCCTTACATCTCTCCCTATGAGGAAGTTAAATACTCCACTGAATTGACGGTAAAATGGGCAGAGCGTTCTATGGAGGCTTTTAAGAGATGGAATAAGAATCAAGCCATTTTCGGCATTGTTCAGGGAGGTACATACAGAAATTTAAGAGAGTATTGTGCAGAGAAATTAAAAGAAATGGATTTTGATGGCTATGGACTCGGCGGGATGAGTATCGGAGAGCCTAAAGAGAAGATGCTTGAAATGATTGAAGTTATGAATGAAATCCTTCCCGAAGAAAAACCAAAATACTTGATGGGTTCAGGGACCCCTGAAGATTTATTCGAAGCTGTTGAAAGAGGAGTTGATGTATTTGATTGTGTACTTCCCACAAGGAATGCAAGGACTGGTACCATTTTCACATCTCTGGGAAAGGTCATAATTAAACAGAAAAGATATTATGATGATGAATCTCCATTGGATCCAAATTGTAATTGTTATACCTGCAGAAATTATTCAAAAGCCTATTTAAGGCACCTGTATGTCAGTAATGAAATAAATTCTTCTATTCTGAATACGATACATAACATTCAATTTTATCTTGACATTATTAAAAAAATTAGGCAAAGTATTTTACTCGGTTCTTTTGAAGAACTGAAGAGTAATACATTAAATTTGAAGAAAGAGATGATTTAATGAGTTTGTTTCTTTTCGCACAGCAAAAGTCTTCTCAACCTTCTGGTAGTGTTTTAGCAGGCTTACTTCCTTTTATTTTAGTCTTTATAGTTTTCTATCTACTTTTGATTTTACCAGCAAGGAAAAGACAGAAAAAACACCAGCAGATGATAGGAAGTCTAAAGCCTGGCGATAAAGTAATTACAACAGGTGGAATTTATGGTGTTGTTATGGGCGTTCATGAAGATAAGATAGAGCTTCGAATAGCAACGAATGTAAAAATAGATATAGCAAAAAATGCTATTTCCGGAGTTTTAGGAAAAGAACATAAATAAATTACTTTTTTGATGATTTATCATTTCTAACAATGATTCCTTGAGATGAAGAAAGATTTAATGTGGAAATGGATTTTGATAGCTATTGTAGTAATCGGAACAGGATTTTTGACTTTTCCTCCAAAACAAAAAATAAAACTTGGCCTGGATTTAAAAGGAGGAATGCATTTAGTCCTGAAAGTGGAAACTAATGATGCCCTTAATATGGAAACCGATCATCAAATTCTTAGGATTCAGGATCTTTTCAAGGAGAAAATAATTAAATATTCTTCGATAAAAAAATTAGGGGTAAGTTCATTCGAAATCGAGGGAATTGACTCCTCTCAGGAAGATGAAATTAAAAATATCCTTGACCAGTATTTTATAGATTGGGATTATTCGATTTTTAGTAATGTTGTGAGATTATCGATGAGACTGAATATAGCAACTCAAATAAGGGATCAATCTGTCTCCCAGGCAATTGAAACAATAAGGAATAGAGTAGATGAATTTGGAGTGGCAGAGCCAGTAATTCAGAGACAGGGAATGGGAGGAGAAAGAATTCTCGTTCAGCTTCCAGGTGTAAGCGATCCTGACAGGGTGAAAGCCATAATAAAAAGCACAGCCCTTCTTGAATGGAAACTTGTTGTTGCTGGTCCTGCTCCGAGTGAAGAAGCTCTTTTAAAAGATTTTGGAGGAGTTGTACCAGGTGATGCAGACGTTGTAAGGGGAGACCCAAGAAAGGGGGTAGAGGGTTTTTATCTTTTAAAGAAAGTAGCTGCAGTTACTGGAAAAGATATCAGAAATGCAAGAAGATCCACAGATGAATTTAATCAACCTGTGGTGAGCTTTACATTGAGTTCTGCTGCAGGAAAGATATTCGAAAAAGTTACATCTCAGAATATTGGAAAGCCCCTTGCTATTGTCCTCGATAATAAAGTTATAAGTGCACCAACTATTCAAGCTACTATCAGGGACCAGGGAATTATCACAGGAAGATTTTCAATTGAAGAGGTTGATGATTTATCTCTTGTATTAAGGTCAGGCTCCCTTCCTGCTTCTATCAAGTATCTTGAGGAGAGAACAGTAGGTCCGTCCCTTGGAATCGATTCTATTCGAAAAGGATTAACCTCTTATTTAATAGCATTGGTTCTGGTTATTTTGTTTATGATAATTTATTATAAAGCAGCCGGAGTAAATGCATTTGTGGCCCTTATCTTTAATATGATTATCCTTCTGGGTGTTATGAGCTATTTTAAGGCAACTCTTACACTTCCTGGAATTGCAGGAATTATATTGACCGTGGGTATGGCCGTCGATGCCAATGTCTTGATTTTTGAAAGGATAAGAGAAGACTTGAGGCTTGGGAAGACTGTTAGAGCAGCAATTGCCAGCGGGTTCTCAAAAGCTTTTGTGACAATTTTAGATTCAAATATCACAACCATAATCGCTGCAGTATTTCTTTTTCAATTTGGAACAGGACCTGTTAAAGGTTTTGCTGTAACATTGATAATAGGTATTGTAGCTTCTATGTTCACTGCAGTATTTGTATCGAGAAATATATTTGAACTTATAATCAGCAAAAGGAGAAAAATTGAAAAGCTCAGTATATAAGGTGAAGTTTTAATGGAGTTTTTTAAAACCTCAAACATTAAGTTCATGAAGTATAAATACTTAGCCTTTGTCTTGAGCGGAATTGTAATAGCTCTTGGAATAATCTCATACATTTCAAAAGATGGTTTCATATATGGAATTGATTTTTCTGGAGGAACACTGGTTGAGTTGGCTTTTAAAGAAGACACAACAGTAGCTGATATTCGATCAAAACTTGCAAAAGTTGGACTGGGCGATAGTCTGATTCAAAGGTTTGGGGAAAGAAATGAGTTTTTAATCAAAACTCAAAGAATAAGCGAGAAAAAATTTGAAGAAGAAAGGATGGAAGACCATGAAAGAATGGCGAAGTTGATAGTTGATATCATGAGAACAGAAAAAGAAGAACAAGAGTTAAAAAAAGGGAAAATAGATCTAAACAATTCAAATGAGATTCGAATAGCAAAAATTGTTGAGAATTATTTAAATGATAGGAAAAGAGCAAGTGAGATTGCAAAAAAGATAATAGAATATAGAAATGGAAGAATGGGTTTGATCACTAATTACGATGAATTGTATAATCTTAGGCTTGATGGCAAAATTGTGGAAGGAATAAAAAAGGATTCATTTTTAGGCAGTTTCACTACTCTTGGAGTTGAAATAGTTGGGCCTCAGATTGGAAAAGATTTAAGAAAAAAGGCTACTCTTGCTATCATCTGGGCATTGCTTGGAATGTTGGTTTATATAGCATTAAGATTTAAAATTCAGTATGGAATTGCTGGGGTTATAACACTGTTTCATGATACACTTGTTACATTAGCATTCATATCTTTTTTTAATAAAGAAATCTCACTCAATGTAGTTGCAGCATTGTTAACAATAGTTGGATATTCTATAAACGATACGATAGTAATTTTCGATAGGGTCAGGGATAATTTAAAATCAATGAAGAAGCATAATTTTGAAGAGATACTGAATAATTCTATAAATCAAACTTTAAGTAGAACAATTATAACTTCTGGAGTTGTCTTTGTAACTGTTGTGATCCTCTATTTATTTGGAGGAGAGATAATAAATGGGTTCGCATTTACCATGATTGTTGGAGTTATAACGGGAAGTTATTCTACGATTTATCAGAGCTGTTCGATTGTATACTTATGGGAAAAATATCTAAGAAAGAAGAGATTTAAATAAAGAAAATAATATGATACTGTGAGAAAAATTTTTCTTGAAAATTGAAAAAAATAAAATTATAATTTTATTTGATAAAAGGATTATTTAAAAGAGAGGAAAAATAAAATGTTTGAAGAATGGATGATTGTATCCACAATGGCAAAAAAAAGAACAAAAAAATGGATAACTTTTCCTGTTTCTATAATAATTCATGGAGTTGTTATATTGTCTGCAATAATTATACCTCTTTTACTAACCCAGAATCTACCAAAATTTTCCATTACAACAGCATTTTTGGCGCTACCTCCCCCACCTCCCCCACCCCCACCCCCACCCGCAAAGAAAAAACAGGCTGAAACTCAAACTAAAGAAGTTAAGGAAACTAAGCCAATTGAGCCAGGGAAGCTTGTTGCTCCAATGGAGATCCCTGATACAATTGCTGAAGAAGTATTGAGTGATATTGGAATCGAAGGAGGAGTAGAAGGAGGAGTAGAAGGAGGAGTAATTGGAGGAGTTCTTGGAGGAGTTGTTGGAGGAGTAATTGGAGGAGTTGTTGGAGGTGATATAGAAGCTCCAGTAAGAGCAATAGGAGATATCAAACAGCCAAAATTAATAAAGAAAGTGGAACCTGTATATCCTCCAATCGCAGTTCAGGCGAGAGTAGAAGGGATTGTTATTTTAGAGGCGATGACTGATATATATGGACGTGTTCAGACAGTTAAAGTTTTAAGGTCTATTCCCCTTCTGGATCAGGCAGCTATTGACGCTGTGAGACAATGGGTCTATGAGCCATTATTCATTAGTGGAAGGCCAAGGCCGGTTATTTTTGTTGTTACGGTTACATTCGAACTTAAGAAATAAAAACTTATTTTAGAATAAAAAGGAGGTTTAAAAATGCAGTTCGGGTTGCTTGAGATGTGGCAGCAGATGGGAGCCTTAGCAAAGGGAGTAGTTTTCATATTGCTTTTTCTTTCTATCTGGACTTTTACAGTTGGAATTGAGAAAATCATAACCTATACAAAAGCGAGAAAACAATCTCGAAAGCTGGCACCCCAATTGGCTAAATTATTAAAAGAGGGAAAAACAAAAGATGCGATTACTTTAGCCATAGATAAGAAAAACAAGAATTCCCATTTAGCTAAAGTAGTTGCAGCAGGATTAGAGGAATTCATGTATCAATTAGAAACCACAAACAAGGTTGAAGAAAAAATTGAATCATCCAAAAGAGCAATTGAAAGAGCGACATTAATAGGAGTTCAGGATTTTAAAAAAGGATTAAATGCCCTCGCTACAATAGGAAGCACAGCTCCATTTGTTGGATTGTTTGGCACAGTTTTTGGAATTATAAACGCATTTCATGGCATGGCTATAACAGGCTCTGGAGGAATAGGTGCAGTCGCAGCAGGAATTGCTGAAGCACTTGTTACCACTGGAACTGGAATTGGTGTGGCGGTAATAGCTGTTTGGTTTTACAATTTCTTTTTGAATCAAATTGAGGTTTTTTCTGCTGAAATGGCAAACTCTTCATCTGAGCTTGTGGGGTTTTTCATTCAAAAAACAGGAGCATAAATAAATGGGAGTTGAATTAGGTGCAGGCGAAGCAAAGTCTGAACCCAATGTAGTTCCTCTTTGTGATGTCCTCTTAGTTCTATTGATTATATTCATGGTTGTAACTCCAATGCTTCAGAAAGGTGTTGATGTAAGATTGCCTGAAGCAGCTAACACAGTAGGCCAGCCTGATCCTGCAAACCAGATTGTTGTTGCAATAAAATTTGATGGTTCGATTTATCTGAATCAGGAACAGGTTAACGAAAATAACTTAAAGCCAAAAATAGAAGAGCTTTTTGAAAACAGAACTGATAAGACATTGTACTTAAAAGCAGATGCTGAGCTGGATTATGGATCCATCGTTAAAATCATGAACATCATTAGAGAAGCGGGAATTGAAATTTTAGGAATAGTTACAGAGCAGAAGGCCCACGAAGAGATAGATTAATTAATAAAACAGGATTTACAAGTTTAACATAAAATAGTTCTTTTAAATAATCCTTACTTTTAAAGCTCGAGAAAAAATAGATATATTTATTTCCTGAGTTTGATATCCAATTTCTCCATCATAATGGAAGTATTCAGGTTTATCGAGAGATATTTTTAGGTTTTCTATTTTAAAAGTTTGATAGGTAGGAAGTTTATGAATTTTTCCAGAGAATAAATAATTCAACTTTGATAGAGCTTTTAAAAAAGGCATTTTAGTAACTATACAGATGTCAAGCATTCCATCATATGGAGATGCAAAAGGAGCAATGATTGCTTTCCCACCGTATTCTCTGAAATTTGCAAAAGCAGTTATGATTATGGAGGAGAAAACCATTTTATTTCCATTTTGATTAATTTCAAGTTCAAATGGTTTAAAATTTGAATAATTTATTAATCCACAGTATATATATCCCAGTATCCCTCTTTTTTTCATCTGAGAGTTGAAGTCGTAAGAAATTTTTGCATCGAATCCTACTCCAGCCACATTCAAGAAATATTTATCGTTAATTTTTCCTACATCTATTTTTATATCTCTTTCATTTGCAATAATATTGAGCGCTTGTTTTAAATTTAAAGGAATGTTTAATCCTCTTGCCAGCCCGTTTCCTGATCCACCGGGAATAATTCCGAGGGGTTTCTCTGTATTGATGAGTGCAGTTCCTACCTCATTGATTGTGCCGTCCCCTCCCCATGCCACAATTAAATCATAATTATCCTTTTCCTGTTTTGCTATTAAATGATTTTCTCCCTTTTCTTTGGAAAATATAATTTCTACATGGTCAAAGTGCTCAGAAAGATAATTTTTTATTAATTTGTAATATTTTTCTTTTTTGCTGATACCAGCTCGTGGATTTCCAATGATCAATACTCTTTTCACAGAAGAATATTATCTAAATTCCTGCTTTTTTTCAATCATTTTAAAAGAGGTCAACCCTCCCCTTTGCTCAGAAGTTATTTAGAATTTATTCTTTATTAAGTATTAAGATATTCGTCGATATATCGTTCAGAGGATGGTTGGACTTCCTATACCCCAAAAGATGTGCCTATCGATTGGGCGAATTTTACAAGATCAGATTCAGGAGATACACGTCTTAATGTTTCGATGGCTTCTTTTATTGGAATAGTTATTATATTGGCACATCTCAATGCAACCATTTTTCCCGAGTCTCCATTTATAGCTGAAAGAATCGCATGGTATCCAAATCTTGTTGCAAGGAGTCTGTCAAATGGGGTGGGGCTTCCCCCTCTTTGAAGATGTCCTAAAACTGTAACACGAGTTTCAATGTCTGTGAGTTTTTCAACTTCTTCTCCTACCTTATTACCAATTCCGCCTAATCTAAATGGAGCATCAGGGTCATCGACTTTCTTTTTGTAAACCATTTCTCCTCCTTCTGGCTTTGCTCCTTCAGCAACCACAACCATTGAGAACCTTTTCCCTTTCTTTCCTCTCTCAGAAATTTTCTCAGCTACCTTCTCAATTCTGAAAGGAATCTCTGGAATTAATATTACATCTGCTCCTCCAGCAACACCGGCGTGCAATGCTATCCATCCAGCATACCTTCCCATTACTTCCATGACCATTACTCTATGATGGGATTCAGCCGTGGAATGAAGTTTATCAAGGGATGTTGTAGCAACACTCAATGCTGTATCAAACCCGAAAGATACATCGGTTCCAGAGATATCATTATCTATGGTTTTCGGAATGCCAATCACTGGTACTCCTAATTCATGAAATTTATATCCAATGGATTGGGTCCCATCACCTCCTACAATAATTAGAGCATCCAGTTCATTGTATTCAATTGTCTTCAATGCTTCATTTGAATAGTCACGATATTCTTTTTTTCCGTTTATTATCACAGGCCACTTGAACGGATTGTCACGATTTGAAGTTCCAAGAATGGTTCCTCCTCGAGCAATTATTCCAGCAACATCATCCAGCTCGAGCTTTTTTACCTTTTTTGTTACAAGACCTTTATAGCCATCTTCTATACCATAACATTCGATTCCAAATTCCATTATTGCTATTTTGACCACTGCTCTTATTACCGCGTTTAGACCCGGGCAATCTCCACCGCCGGTGAGTATTCCAATTCTTTTAATCATCTTTTTCTCCCTTTAGACTTTCACTAAATACTAAGAGATCTCTCAAAAAGCTCCAGATGCAAGGCGCAGTGAAGCTTTGAGCGGAGGCGTACTTCCTGTACGTTGGAGCGATAAAGCTGATACTGCAACGCAGCAGATGGACTTTTTCAGAGATCTCTCTAAATTTTAACATTTCTTAAGATTATTGCATTTTCCTCTGGAAGTGTATCGTTTATGAATGTGCCTGCTCCTTGTTCAGAACTGGCTAAAAATTTTAATTTATCCTTTGTTCGATAGGGAGGGTAAAATTCGATATGAAAATGAACCCATTTTGAATAATCTCTCTGATCAGTGGGAGATTGATGAATAACCATCATGTAGGGCATTTGAAAACCGAAAAGATTGTTGTATTTATTAACAAGAGATTTTAATATAGAAGCTAAGTTTTTTTTATCAAAATTGTCAATTTCTCTAAGAGAGCAGATATGTCTTTTTGAAAAAACATGAACCTCATAAGGATATCTTGCGTAAAAAGGAATAAAACCAAAGAAACTTTTATTTTCTATCACTACTCTTTTTCTTTCATTTTCCTCATGGGAGAGTATTTGACAGAATAAACATTTTTTATTTTTTTTAAAATAATTTAAGGCAGAATTGAGCTCCTTTTTCACAATTGGAGGAATGTAGGGATAAGCATATATCTGTCCATGGGGATGATCGAGAGTAACTCCAATCTCCCTTCCTTTGTTTTCAAAGATTAATACATATTTTATGAACTTTTCCTCCGAGAGCTCCTTATACCTGTCAATCCAGACTTCGATTAAATTCTCAATTTTTTTGAGAGGAAACTTTTCAAGAGGAAGATTATGATCTGGAGAATAGACCACAACCTCACATATTCCTGATGCTCTTCTTTTTTTTAAAAAATTTTCCTGAATAACTTCAGGAGCATTTAAGACAAAGGTTGGATATTTATTTTCAAATACAACAATTTCAAAATTCTTCTCAGGAATTTCTGTTGGCTTTTGTTTATCTTTCGTTGGGCATAGAGGACAGAAATCTTCAGGTGGTAAAAAATCTCTGTTCTGTCTATGAGTAGCAATGGCTACCCATTCATTAAGAAATGGATGAAATCTCAGCTCATTCATTCTTTTTTTTCTTTTTAATCTTTGAAGATTTATTTTTTGCCTTAAAGGAATAATAGATTACATACCTTCCATCATTTTTTCTTTTCTTTATTTTTTTCATTTCAGGCTTAAATTTTATTTTACCATTTTACCTAAGTCAACCCACTAATTTGTTATTTTTAAGAAAGGTCAACTATCTTCTGAGCGAAGGGGATGGTTGACCTCTTCAATAAATTTGCTTATAGGGTTATTTTTTGATATTTTTTCATATTATTCTTAATGAAGAGAGTTTTTTTCCCGAAAGAAATTTATCAAATTGATGTTATTATTCTTCTACTATACTGTACAAATTCCCTGATGCTCCTTCTTCCACTTTTCTTAAAAAAATTAGGGGCAACACCAGATATAGTGGGCATTTATGTTGGAATCTATTTCATATTCACTTTTTTCTCAAGGCCGATAATAGGTTGGATAATCGATGTTGTAAATCCAAAGAGGATATTGCTAACCGGGCTTATTTTCCTGTCATTTTTTGTGTTCTGCTATTTGGTTGTAAAGAAATTGGGTTTTTTTCTTATATTTGTAAGAGCAGGTCAGGGAATGAGTTATTCTTCCATATTAATTTCTTTACTGTTATTGGCAGTTATATTTTCAGATGAGACAAACAGAGCTCATGTTCTAAGTATTCTTTCTATATTCTTTCTCCTCCCCAATTTATTTATGCCATTCATTGGAGAATGGATTATTGAGAAAACTGGTTTTTTTCTTTATTTCATGTTCGCTTTTATTCTGTGCGTAACTGCATTAATTATTTCTTCCAGAATAAAATTTGAGTGGAAAAGAACAGAATCGACTAAAAGTAGAAATTTTTTCAGTTTAATCAGAAATTCGAAATTCCTTATAGTATCAATTTTTTCTTTTTTTCTTGGACTTGGACTTTCCTCTACGAATACATTTGTTCCTTTGTGGATAAAAAATTTTCCCTCTGTAAAAATTGGATTTTTTTTCACCTCTGCTGCCCTTATTGCAGTTTTGATCAGATTCTTTATAGGTGGAAGATTCAAATTCTGGGCTAAAGGAGAAACAGTGCTTTTCTCCTTTTACATACTGGGTCTGGGAATATTTTTGACTTCTTATGCCAGAGGAAATCCCATGGTAATAATTTCAGGTTTGATCTATGGAGGAGGGATGGGATTTCTATTTCCAAACCTGCTTACAATGGCTGTGACTGAGGTGGATGAGAAAGAAAGGGGAAAAGCTTTGAGTATATTTACTGCATTAATCGACCTGGGATTTGCAATAGGTCCTCCAATCTCAGGGTGGTTTGTTGAAAGTTTTGGATATTCAGAAATGTTTCGCTCTCTTTCTCTTTTAATGATCATTTCTTCAACATTTTTGTATCTCATTTTTAAAAAATTCATAAAAAGGAGATCCTCCCCTTTTTTATGAGAAAGCA
Source organism: Acidobacteriota bacterium (assembly GCA_040756905.1). Classification (NCBI taxonomy): domain Bacteria; kingdom Pseudomonadati; phylum Acidobacteriota; species Acidobacteriota bacterium. Next base: position 24,430 of record JBFLYD010000017.1, on the reverse strand, counting down.
TTCTTGTTTTTGAAAAAGGGATTATCCCCTTTTTTACTTCATACGAAAGTATTTGTGAGAAAGCATACTTGGGCCATATCTTTTTAATATTTCTTCAAACTCTTTTTCATTATAGAATTTGCAATTTCCTTTACCGAAAGCTTTTGCCACTTCAATGTTAAACCTTGCTGCCATTTCGATGTCTATTATCTGTGTAACTCCTGTGGAACATCCGGCAATGGGAAGCTCTGAAGTTATTGCAACTCCTACAACTGGTGCAGAAGTGACTGTTGAAGGCTGCATTATGCTATTAAGATGATAGATATTATTTCCATAAGGAGTTATATCCTGCATTGTTATCGGTAGAACAACCGGAGGTTTACCCGTTACATTTTGCATTATATCGAGAAGATCCTCACTTACTCTTAAAATATACCCATCTTTTACTGTAGGAGATATTGAAAATCCTCGATGATTTATAATCCTGTTACCCCTGGTGGTGTCATTTGAAAGGATTGCATCCATTTCAGCGTCAACCTCGTGCTTAAGGAGAACATGAATGTCAACTGGCGAATCCATAAATTTTACCAATTCATGTTGAATGGTTGGAGCATTAGGACAGATATGGGTTGAAATTATTATATCTCCAAGTAGAAAGTCCTTTCGTTCTCTCATCTCAACAATTTTATAAGCACACGAAATTGCAATTATTGCTCCATCGGCATCAGATACGAGACCTATTTTTTCAGGCCTTGCACCGAGTCCACCGACCCTTCCTATTATGCCCAGTGTTGGAGATTTTAAACTCTTTGATTTTCCATTTGTTCCTCCAATCTTTATTTTTATCAAGTCTGTACAACCTTTCTTGCCTTCAATTTTTACAACTTCAATTTCTGAATCTTTCAGTCCTTTGTTTTTTAGAAATTTTTTTACTTTATCTCCGGATATATCAGGAGTATCTAATAAATCACAGACTTCAGTTATTTGTTTTAATAGCATTTTTTACTCCTTAAATTAAACAATCCTCCATCCATCCGATTTTAATTAAATCTATCTGTTCAGGGTCTGAGGGACCGAGTTTGAATTTTTTATCCGCGATAATTATGTGAGTCGGAAGAGGACTTATCGGTCTTACTTTTTTAAAAAAAGATAATCGCTTCGCCTGTAAAATTCGAACACCAGTTGAGTCCACTGAAACTGGATCTTTTCCAAGAATGATACCTTTATATTCCCATACATACTCAGGATTGAAATGATGAGGCCCTATTCCATGAAAAAGCGGGGTTAATATAACTAATATGTTCAATTTAGTTTTTCCCTTAACTCTTGAAGAATTCCATATTGCCCCAAGGTTGGCACATGAATTGTTATGGTAGAGAAAGGGGAAGGGTACAAACATGATGTAATTCTTTATGCATCCTCCGACTCCAGACCAATGATGAGTTCTAAGGGGACGGACATTAATAAGAACAGTGCTTTTTTTAAAAATTGGATTATTTAACACTCCTCGATCATCGATACTGATATGTTTTTCCTGAACTCCTGCATCTAAAATTCTATTTTTTATAGCCTGTTCAATCTCCTTCGGTGTTGGAAGAGGACTCCATACATTACTTTTAATTCCAACAACATCATCAGGTTTTATCAAAAGTTTCCATGCTTTAATTGGATCTTTTTCTCCCAAGAGTGCTGCAATTCCATCATCGAACATTCTTTGGATAACTTTCTGGTTCAATCTTTTCCGTTCAAGAGCATTTTCGTCACGAACAAGAACTACCTTTGTCTTCTTCGTGGCTTCAGCTTTTGATTTTTTTATCGAAGACAATCCCGATAAACTAAAGAGAGCAGCCAAAGTGGCATTATAAAGAAAATCCCGGCGGGTAATAATTTTCATTTTTTCTTTTCGGGGCAGAAAGGGTGACCAAGAAAACATATTTTATGTAAATAAGAGGTCAACAATCTTTTGAGCGATATATCGACGAGCATCTTAATACTTGAGAAACCGTTGATTCTGAAAGATTGAACACTCTGAAACCTCTGAGCGAAGGGGATGGCTGACTTCTCTAAGAAATCATATGTGTTCCTCATCTCGGGTCACCCTTGCTGCTCAAATTTTTAATATAAAAATTATTTCTAACACTTTTTATCAATTCCTCTGCAAGGCTTTTTGAAGAAGCATCGAGCACTATTATTATTAAATCATTATAATTAATTGCGCCAATCCATTTATTATTCTCATTTTGAAAATATTCGAAAATCTTGCTTTCTGGAAAGTATAATTTTAAAAAATTATTTAATCCTGATTTAGCCTTTTTTTCATCAGGATACTGAACAAGTAAAAGAAGAGATCCACCTTTTTCCCTCAAGTATTCTGCGAGCACGACTCTTGTTTCCTGATTTAGGTTGAGAATATTTTTATCAGATAAAAAATAGTGGTAGTTAAGAATGTTGTGATTATGGAAATATTTGATACTGTTGTTGATGAGGCCGTTGGAAGGCAAAAGTTTTAGCAATTCTGGTTCAAAGCCAGTGGATTTAATCGAATTTGAAATGGATCTTCCCAAGGATAATAAAGCTTGTTTGGAAGCTTCTGTTTCCTGTTCTGTTAAAATTGAAATAAAATATCTGTCTTTCCAGAATGATAACAAGCCGGACCTGTATTCAGAGCCCTGTCCAATGCCTATATCATTACCTTCTCGGTCATGAGTAAATATACCAAAAGCATCTTCTGATGAGCCCATATCGAATAAATCAACAATTATCTCTGGATTACCTTGTTTGAAGAATCTCCGAACTAAAAGCTCACGAAAATTGTAAGAACGATAAACTTCTCCAGCCCCATTGATGTAATCAAAAATGTTTTGAGGGTTGTAAATTATGTCTTCTCCTTTAGCTTTCCATCCATGAATTTCATAGGGTATTAAGTCCTTCATGTTAACTTTCTCCATATTTACCGAATAAAATATTCCTATATATAGAATAAATATGGGAAATAATCTTTTCATATGTTTCAGTTATTTTCCAATAAAACCTTCACTCTTTTTTAAATGGATTAATTTTTTGATAAGTCGATTTTTTCTTATCTCAAGTTCATCTTTTTTACTGAAACTTAGATCGTTTATTTTTTCATATAGACTTTCTACCAGCTCAAATGCTCTGTCTATTTTTTTCTCTTTATGTTCATAATATTTTGCAAGCTCCACAGCAGATTCGAAATCTATCTGCTGGATTTCATCCCATATTTTTATTGCTTCTTTCCATTGATTCTTCCTTTTTAGATTCAAAGCAAGTTTTTTCCTTGCAATTATATTTAGTTCTCCTGGTAAGCCTCTTTCAACAGCCATCTTTAAATTGTAAAGACAATTTTCCTCATCTTCAACTGTTTCATAAATTCTTGAAATACCGAATATCTCTATAGGATCTTCTGTCTGATTCTCCGGAGATTTTAGAATGAGAGAAGCTGTTACAACAAGGCCGAGTAGAGCTATTAAATCGAGCTCATTGTGATAGATAACAGGTTCAATAAGGGAAAAGTTTCCTGTTCTGAGGTATGTGGAATATCTGAGCGGTATTTCTTCTCTGGGAATGTCCTCATCCCTTTTTATGTTTAATATCATCTCTCCCAGGTAAGACAGGCTGCAGTTCTGGTATTTATATTTCCAGATTTTTCTTGCCGGATACAAAAAATCTAAATGAGGAATGTTTACAAAAGGATTCGGAACTCTATTCAAAATAAATCTTGCCTCAAGGATGGGCAAATCAAAGTTTTTTCCATTATAGGTTATAAGCCCTGAGAAGTTTCTCTCTTGTAGAAAACATTGAAACTTTTCAAGAATGTATCTTTCCTCCTTTAAATCTCTTATGAAGTAATGTTTTATTTTGTATTTTTCTTCTTCATAGAATCCAAGACCGATAAGGAAAGGTATTACGCCTGTTCCTCCTGAAAGACCTGTTGTTTCAAGGTCTAAAAACAGGGTTTCATTTAAATTTAAAGAATGGAAAGTCAAATCCTTGCCAAGAATGCCGAGCTCTCTTCTGAAATCAGAGAACCCATCCCTTATCAAGATTTTTCCTAATTTGAAATCAGCATTGAATGGATGTTCAAACTCATCAGGAATTTCAAAATAATTAAATGTTTCAATTTTTTCTGCCTCCTTTTGTGCTGTTTTTTCCTTTATTTTTTGAGATATCTCAATAAGCTTTTCAAGCTTTTCTCTTTTTGATAATTCTTCTTTCTGGATATTCTCCCATTCCTTTGCTATTTTCTCATCTTTTAGAAAACTCCTTTCAGTTTTTTCTCTCTGAATTTTTTTCAGAATTTCTAATCTATCTTTTAAATCCATTTAGACCCCTTATTTTAACTTTAAAAATTAACTTAGTAATTTATTCAGAATATACAAAGCCACTTTCTTTGCCAGTTTTCCAGTTTCTTTTGATGGTCCTATACATGAGGGACATCCTTCATAACATGGGCAGGAATTTATAATATCGATAGATGATTTAATCAGTTCTTCATGGCAATCATATAATCCCTGGCTGAACCCTACTCCTCCTGGGTAGTTATCCCAGACAAAAATATTTGGTTCGAATTCTCCCGAATAAGCAGCTACCTCTGACCTCATAGTCCTCATCCTTTTTTCTATCACATTTCTGTTTGGTAGAGATTGTCCTGTGGAGTTATCTCCTACTGTTACTCCTAAATCTTTCCAATCGCACATCAAAAAAAGAGGAGCTATGTGATGGAACAAATAGGAGATACCAAAAATGCCGCTAACTTTCTCATCAGGCTTAAAAGGAAGATTCTGGTACAGGTCTTTTGGTATCGTAACCCAGTAAGAAGATGTATGAATTTCCTGTTCTGGAAGGCTGAGTTCTCCGGCTCCAACGCTTTCCATTGTGTGAAATTTTATTTTTTTAAACCCGACTACCTGACTCTGAACATGAACTTCTCCTTCTGAAGCATAAGAGTTGAACTCTTTTTTTCTTTGAAATACATCCAGTATTTTAAGGTTTGTGTAGGTTATAGCATCAGTGAAATAATCAACATTTACTTTTTTAACCATGGCTTTTCTTTCATTAAAGTCTAACTTTTCCACATAGTATTGCTCTCCTTCAACCATGTATATTGCTTTTTCATGCAATGCCTCAAGAGCAGAAGTATAGTCAACTTCTGCAATTACTTTAGGTCTTCCAGTTATGTCAACTACTACAAAATTGTCCGATGTTACAGATCTTAAACTTATTGCATCAGCTGGATAGGATTCTGAAATCCAGAACCATTTATCATCTGTGTAATGTAAGAATTTGTCCTCTTCGAGGAACTTCAGAAACTCTTCTAAATTCTCATTTCCAAATTTCTCCCTTTTTTCAAAGGGAAGTTCAAAAGCAGCACATTTTATATGGCTTAAAAGAATTGATAGATTATCAGGATTAATAAGTCCTTTCTCTGGATTTTTCTCAAAAAAATAGTCAGGGTTATTTACGATGAATTGGTCAAGAGGTGAGCTTGAGGCGACAAGAATTGCAACCGATTTTCCTTTCCTTCTTCCAGCTCTTCCTGCTCTCTGCCATGTTGAAGAGATTGTACCTGGATAACCTGCTAAAACTGATACATCCAGGGAACCTATGTCTATTCCAAGTTCAAGGGCGTTTGTGGAAACAACCCCAAGAATTTTCCCTTCCCTTAGATCTTTTTCAATCTCTCTTCTCTTGAGAGGAAGGTACCCTCCTCTGTATCCTCGAATTAAACCCTCATCTTTAATACCTTTTTCGATTCCCTCCTTTAAATAATTTACAAGAACCTCTGTAAGTAGTCTCGTTTGAGTGAATATGATTGTTTGTAGTTTATTTTTGATAAATATTGTCGATAAATTTCTTGTTTCATTTACGTAAGATTTTCTGATTCCCAAACTCCGATTAACAACCGGAGGGTTAAAAAAGACAAAATATTTTTCTCCTGAGGGTGCGCCATTTTCATCGATAAGAGTTACTTCTTCCTCAATCATTTTTTCTGCCAATTCTTTCGGGTTTGAAATTGTTGCGGATGAGAGAATGTATTGAGGTTTTGAGCCATAGAATTTACATATTCTTTTGAGTCTCCTTATTATGTTTGCCAAATGACTTCCAAAAACTCCTTTATAATGGTGAAGCTCATCAATCACCACATATCTTAAATTTTCAAAAGTTTTTATCCATTTTGTGTGATGGGGTAGTATTCCGGTATGAAGCATGTCAGGGTTTGTGATTATGATATGACCCTGTGTTCTTATGGCTTTCCTTGCATCCTGGGGAGTATCTCCATCATAGGTAAAGATTTTTATGTCTAAATTTAAATTATTTGTAATTTCATCCAGCTCGGCTCTTTGATCCTGGGAGAGAGCTTTTGTAGGGAAAAGGTAGAATGCTCTTGGGCTAATTTCATTTATGATTGAATTTAAAACAGGAATGTTGTAACAGAGAGTCTTGCCAGATGCTGTGGGTGTTACAATTACTACATTTTTTCCGTCATTTATATGTTTTATAGCTTTTTCCTGATGGGAAAAAAGGGAGTTTATCCCGATTTTTCTTATCGCCTCAATGAGGTCAGGGTTTAAAAATTCAGGAAACTCTCCATATTTTGGTTCTCGAGACGAAATTTCCTTAATATTTATAGATGAGTTTTCACTTTTTGCTAAGAACTCTATTTTATCAAGGGCTTCAATTATCCTTGAGTCCTTATCAGATTCTTCCGAAAGATAGAAATTATCATCCATATTAATTCAATCAAAGAATTTTTATAGCTTTCTCCTTGGCGGTTTTTATTGCTTCTTCATATCCTGCATCAGCATGTCTTGCCACTCCGATTCCGGGATCACATGTAAGGACTCTATTCAATCTTTTTGCCATTTTTGCAGTTCCATCAGCCACGATTACCATTCCTGCATGGATTGCAAGCCCTATACCCACTCCTCCTCCATGGTGAACAGATACCCATGTGGCACCTGATACAGCATTAAGCAAGGCATTTAAAATTGGCCAATCAGCGATTGCATCCGAGCCATCCTTCATTCCCTCGGTTTCTCTATTAGGGGATGCAACTGAACCAGTATCAAGATGGTCCCTTCCGATTACTATCGGAGCTTTTATTTTGCCTTTTTTTACGAGGTTGTTAATTCTTTCCCCGAACTGAGCCCTTTCTCCGTAACCAAGCCAGCATATCCTCGCTGGAAGTCCTTGAAATTTAACTTTTTTTTCTGCCATAGTGATCCATCTTTTGAGAGTTTCATCCTCTGGAAATAGCTTTAATACAGCTTTATCAGTTTCGATTATATCCTGCGGGTCTCCTGAAAGAGCAACCCATCTGAAAGGGCCTTTTCCAAGGCAGAACAAAGGTCTTATGTATGCCTGAACAAACCCGTTAATTTCAAAAGCATCTTTAACACCTTCCTTATATGCCTGTCCTCTTATGTTGTTTCCATAGTCAAAAGCTATTGCACCCATTCTCTTCAGTTTAAGCAAGCCTTCCATATGCTCTGCCATTGCTTTCATAGATCTTTTAATGTATTCCTGAGGATTTTCTTTTCTCAGTCTAAGAGCCTCTTCATATGGAATTCCATTGGGAACATATCCATTTAGTTCGTCATGGGCAGATGTCTGGTCAGTAAGAACGTCCGGAACGATTCCTCTCCTTGCGAATTCAGGAATAACATCAGCTGCATTTCCAAGGAGTCCGATTGAAAGAGCCTCTCCTTTTTTCTTTGCCTCAAAAGCTTTATCAAGGGCTTCATCTAAATTCTCTACCATCATATCTAAATATCCTGTTTTGAGTCTTCTCTGGATTCTTTCTTTGTCAACCTCTACGATAATTCCAACTCCCTCATTCATCGTTATGGCAAGGGGTTGGGCGCCTCCCATTCCTCCGAGGCCTGCTGTTAAAACAAGCTTCCCTTTTAAAGAGCCTCTAAAATGTTTCTTTGCCACTGCAGCAAGGGTTTCGTATGTTCCCTGTAAAATTCCCTGGGTTCCTATATAAATCCAGCTTCCTGCTGTCATCTGACCAAACATTGTAAGTCCCATCGCCTCAAGACGCCTGAATTCATCCCATGTAGCCCAGGCTGGAACAACCATTGCGTTTGAAATTAAAACTCTTGGGGAATCCTCGTAGGTTTTAAAGATTCCAACAGGTTTTCCCGATTGAATTAAAAGAGTTTCATCATTCTCTAAATCTCTTAAAGCTTCAACTATTTTATGATAACATAACCAGTTTCTGGCTGCCTTTCCGGTTCCTCCGTATATTATTAACTCCTGCGGCTTTTCTGCAACCTCGGGGTCAAGGTTGTTCATAAGCATTCTCATCGCAGCTTCCTGTCCCCACCCTTTACAGGTAATTGCAGAGCCTCTTGGAGCCCTCACTTCTTTATATTCATATTTATATTCCACTGCTCCCATCTTTTCCTCCTGAGGTTATTATACTGAAATTTATTTTTAATTTAAATTTTTAAAATTAAGGAGACATTGGAATTTTTTTTGAGAGGTCAACCATCTTCTGAGCGATATATTAAAAAGGATCAAAATCTACAGAGAGACAGGGTGAGCAGGAAGGGTGGCGAAGAAAACCGTCACGAATGCGTAGCGGGCATGGTTTCCTCCCCAAGGAATTGGGGAGGAAGAGCGGAGCATGAGTGCCGAGCTGTAGTTTTCCTCGCTGGGGAAAATACAGCGTGTTTTCGAAGTCACCCTTGCTGATCACTATATAAAACATAAGAAAGACTATCTCTTGAGCGAAAGGGATGGTTGACCTCTCTTGATAATTAAATATGCATTCGGATTTTTTTGAGAGGTCAATCTTAGAATTTTGTTTTGGACTGAATGCTTGAAAATTGAATTATTCCCAATATAATATATCTGATTTAATTTTATGAACTTGAGAGGTTAGAGATGAGAAGAGTTTTTTTAATCTTTTTCATGATAATTTTAAGTCTTTATTCCCAGGGAAAACAATGGTTTCTGGAAGAGAAGACTCATTTAGGTATAAATGAGAAAAATCATTTAACAATTGGAGGGGTTGATGTAGTAAATCTTGCTGAAGAATTTGGCACTCCTCTCTATGTGATCGATGGTAACAGAATCATTGAAAGATATAAAGAATTCCTGAGGGCTTTTGATTCATTATATCCAAAAGTTGAGATTAAGTATGCTTATAAAGCAAATACATCTTTAGCTGTATTAAAAATTTTAAAAAATCAGGGAGCTGGAGCTGACATTGTTTCAGGAGGAGAATTGTATGTGGCGATGACAATCGGCCTTGCGCCAGAAAAAATTATATTTACCGGAAATAATAAAACAGATGAAGAACTCCGAATGGCTTTAGATGCAGGAGTGATAATTAATTTTGATTCAATCCATGAGATGGAAAGGCTGAAAAAAATTTGCGCTGAAAAGAAAAAAATCGTAAGAGTTTCATTCAGGGTTAATCCATCTGTTTCTCCTGAGACTCATCCCCATCTTGCGACAGGCCTATGGAAAAGCAAGTTTGGAATCCATGAAGATTCTGTTCTCGAGGCTTATAAATCTGCAAAGGGTTTTGAATATTTTAAGATTTCAGGAATACATATGCACATTGGTTCACAGATTCTTGATTCTGAGCCTTATAAAGAGGCAACTTCAAAACTGATGGACCTTGCAGGAAAATTGAAAAATCATCTGGGGGTTGAACTTGATTTTATAGATGTTGGAGGAGGAGTTGGAATCAGATATAAGAAAGATATGAAAAGTGTTCCAATCAAGAATTTTGCAGAAGATATAGTTAAGACAATCAAAGAAAAAATCAAGGAATACAATTTAAAACAACCACTTTTATACCTGGAGCCTGGAAGATGGATTGTAGGAGATGCTGGAATTCTTCTTACAAGAGTCAGCACAATCAAAAAAACTCCTTTTAAAAAATTTATAGGAGTGGATGCTGGTTTTAACACACTCGTAAGGCCTGTTCTTTATGATGCCTACCATGAAGTGGTTTTAGCAAACAGGGTGAATGAAAAATCAGAAGAAGAGGTTTATGTAGCTGGAAATCTCTGTGAATCAGGTGATATTTTAGCAAAGGATAGATTACTTCCAAAGGTTGAAGAAAACGATTTATTAGCATTTCTCGATGCTGGAGCATATGCAATTTCAATGGCTTCCGCTTACAATTCAAGACCATTCCCAGCTGAGGTTTTAGTTTTAAACGGAAAATATTATTTAATAAGGGAAAGAGAAAGCTACAAGGATTTATTAAGAAATCAGTTAATACCTGAATTTTTAAAATAGATATTTTTACTGAAAACCTTTAGTTAATTATTAATTTATTTAGATATTCATAGAGCTAAGGCTTAATTTCAGAGCTGAAGCAGAGCTTCATTGATAACTCCTAATATGAAACTTATCCATGTTAAGAATTTTTTGACAAATATACAAATTTAGATATAATAATATCGAAATTGGAGAAAATTTGGATATTGCAATATCAAAATGGTAAAAATTTAAGTATAAGGGAAAAAACTTATATGGAAGAACTTGAAAGAGCAAGCAAGAGGAATTCTGCTGAAAAATTAAAAGCTTGTATAAATTTATAAAATGAGAAAAGAAAAATTATTATTCAATGTTTTAATTTTTCTTTTATTTTCCTCAACTGCTTTTTTTATCGATTTCTTTCATGTAGAAACTAATTTTTTTGAAAGCAAATATTGTCCTGCCTGTAATTATCATAAATCTTCTATTGGAACTGATGATATATCCAGTTTTCAATTACCTCAGGTATACTTTTTATATAATTTAAAACTTTGCAATCCATTAAATTTCCATAATATATTTATCAGAAATCTTTCTTCAAGAGATCCTCCCATAATTTAAAAAACTTAACAAGTTCCTTTAATTGTTTTGAATCGAAAGATTAAATCTTTCGCAAGGGAGGAAATAATGATTTTTAAGAAAAAAAATAAAAGTTTTACCTTATTGTTTACTGTGATGTTTCTACTAACCTGTAGTGTATCTTCTAAAGAAATCTCCTCATCTGTAAATGGTTTAACACTGGATGAATGTGTATCAATAGCCTTGAATAAGAATCCAATGATTGTATCTGCATTGAAGAGATATGAAGCATCAAAAGCAAGAGTATATCAGGCAAAAGCTTTTCCTCAACCAGAGATTGCTTACGATTCTGATTTTCAGCCAATTTTTTTTAATTTCAGAGAGGCCAAGGAATCCTATTTAGGGATGAATCAATTATTAGAATTTCCTGGAAAGAGATTTTTAAGAGGAAAAATAGCAAAAAAAGAGTCAGATGAATTTTTAGCTGAAGTAGAAATTATAAAATTGGATTTGATTTTTCAGCTAGCGAAAGCATTTTATAAGTTGCTCTTATCCCATGAAATTGAAAGTTATGCAAGGGAAAATTTAAGTCTTTCGAAAGATTTCTTTGATAAGGCAAGAATTAAATATGAAACAGGTGATGTTGCAAGATTTGAAGTCTTAAGGGCTGAAGTAGAAGTAGCCAAGGCAGAAAATGAATTAAAAATAGCTACAAATGAAATAAAGTTATCAATAGCACGATTGAATTTTCTACTGGCAAGAGAAAAATATCAACCATTAGAGATTCTTGGTAAACTGAAAAGAGAGCCTCTCAGATTAAAATTGGAAGATTTGCAAAATTTAGCTTTTATAAACAGACCTGAGATGAGAAAAATAAATAATTCGATTGAAAGGGAGAATTTATCTTACAAATATGCTTCTTTAGGTTACATGCCAGATTTTAATTTGAATGTATCTGAACATCGAATCAAAGAATCAGCAGAAAATTTTGGAAGAGTGGCTTTTTCTTTATCGCTGCCAGTTTTTTTCTGGCAGAGGAAAAAAGGAGAAATTGCTGAAGCAAAAGCTAATATTGACTCTTTCAAATATGAATTAGAATACATTAAAAATTTAATTTCTCTTGAGGTAGAAGAGGCCTATTTAAACTCCATTGCCTTGGAAAATCAAATCAGGTTATTTGAGGAGCAGATATTAAAGCAGGCAGAGAAGGTCTATGAAATGACAATCTTGAGTTATCAGGAAGGTGCTGTAGGGAGCCTTGACCTAATTGAGTCAAGACGGACTTTGATTGAAGCAAAAAAATCATATGCGGAGGCTTTATTTAATTATAATCTTTCTATTGCTGAGTTAGAAAAAGCAATAGGAAAGAAAATTTAAATTGGAGGAGAGACGGAATGAAAATAAATATTTTTAATGTAATGAAGAAAAGAAAGAATTTGTTTTTTGTAGTCGTCCTTTTAGCTGCCTTTGCTCAACTTTTTCTGGGTTGTTCTAATGAATCACGCTTAACTGAGAAGTATAAAGAACAGAAAAATAATAATATTCATGAAAATTCTGATAGAAATAAAATTATTCATTTGTCTGAAGAAACAAAAAAAATTATCGAAATCGAAACTGTAAAAGCGGAATATCGACCTTTTAAATTGTTTCTTCAAGCTGTGGGAAAAGTTATTGCACCTCAGAATAGAATCGCGATTGTCAGTTATGTTTTTCCAGCAAGGATTTCAAAGATTTATGTAAGGATAGGTGATTGGGTCAAAAAAGGACAAAAGCTTATAGAGTTAGAAAGTGTTGAAGTAGGGGAGGCAAAATCCATTTTTTATAAAGCAATAGCTGATTATGAACTCGCTAAAGCAAATTATGAAAGAGAGGAGAGATTGTTCAAACAGGATATAGGAGCGAGAAAAAATCTTTTAGCAGCTGAAGCTGAGTATAAAGTTGCCCAGGCTAATTTGAATGCCGCTGAGAAAAAATTGCATCTGCTCGGATTTAACGAAGAACAGATAAAAATTTTAATTGAAACTCACCAGATCAGCCCTGTTATAGTGCTTTATGCTCCAATTGCTGGCAAAATCATTAAAAATAATGCATTTCTTGGAGCAATGGTGGATCAAACAACAGAAATATTGACCATCATGGACCCTACAGTTCTCTGGATCGATGCTGAAATTTATGAGAAAGACATTGATAAAATTAAAATAGCTCAGGAGGTTGAAATCTCAGTGTTAGCTTTTAAAGAAGAAAAATTTTCCGGAAAGGTAAGTTTTATAAGTGATACTCTGAATGAAGAAACCAGAACAATTACTGTAAGAACTGAAGTAATAAATAATGGATATAAATTAAAGCCCGGGATGTTTGCTGATATAAAAATTTTCATTGATAAAAAAAATAGAGTTATCGCTTTGCCAGAGAGGGCGATATTAGATGATAGAGATAGAAAGATTGTTTTTTTAAAAAAAGGAGACGGCTTTCTCGTGGAGGAAGTAGAAGTCGGCAGTAGCTATAATGGATACACAGAGATTCTAAAGGGAGTAAAAAAGGGAGATGAGGTTGTTGTAAAAGGAAATTATCAGCTTAAATCTGAGCTCCACGAAGAAGTTTTAAAAAAAGGTCATGTTCACTAAAGTTTGTCTAATGAGAAAGGAGAAACAACATGATCGATAAGCTTATAGATTTTTCATTGAAGAATAAACTTTTAATTATATTCATAACAATATTAACAGCTATTATCGGAGTTTTAGTCTATTTTCAGTTGCCAAAAGATATTTATCCTGATCTTAATGCCCCTCTTGTTAAGATTATTACGGAAAACCCTGGAATGGCTTCAGAGGATGTAGAGAGGTTAATCTCTTTTCCAATTGAGAGTTTGATGAATGGTGAACCTCATGTAACTCGAGTTAGGTCTGAATCAACCACAGGAAACTCTGTTGTGACAGTAGAATTTGACTGGGGAACAGATATTTATTTAGCCCGACAGATCGTTCTTGGAAAATTGGAGCTAATAGCAGGAAGATTACCGATCGGAACGTCTCCGCCAATTTTAGGGCCTATATCTTCAAGAATGGGAGAGGTATTTGAGTTTGCTGTTACAGGAGATGGGGTTGATCCGATGGAATTAAGAAGTACAGCTGATTGGATTATTCGTTACAGATTGCAGGGTACTCCTGGGATCTCGTTTGTCATAAATTTAGGAGGATTTGTAAAGCAATACCAGGTTTTTCTAAAACCTGAAATGATAAAAAATTACAAGCTAACTATTAGTCAAATAAAAGATGCTATTGAAAAAAGTAACAGAAATTTTTCTGGGGGGATAATCAGAAAGGGCTCCCAGGAGATTCTGATAAAAGGGCTGGGAAGAATAGAGGAATTAGAGCACATTAAAAATACAGTTATTACTTCAAGAAATAATGTTCCTGTATATGTGAAAGATGTAGCAGATGTAAGAATAGGCGAAAAATTTAGGAGGGAGGCTGCAAGTCATGATGGAGAAGAAGCAGTGAATGTTACAGTTGAAAAGCAATATGGAGGCGATACTTTAACTACGATTGCTAACATTAAAAGAACTCTTTCTCAGATTGAAAAAGATTTACTCGAATCCATAAAAATCAAACCCTATTATGACCAATCAATCTTAATCTTAAAATCTCTTAAACATGTTGGAGTGTCGATTATAGAAGGGGGTGTTCTAATAATTCTTATCATGCTCATATTTATGGGAAATATCAGGAGCGCTCTAATTGCCTCACTTACGATCCCATTTTCAATCCTGATATCTTTAATATTCATGAAAATTTTTAATGTATCCTTAACTGTTATGTCTCTCGGAGGTCTTGCGATTGGAATTGGCAAGATGGCAAATGGGTCTATAATAATGGTCGAGAATATATTCAGGATTCTTAAAGAGAAAAAAGGAAAAGCTTCAAACGAACGGATGACTTCAGAAGCAGCCAGAGAGGTTGGGAAATATCTTTTTTCAGCAAGCCTTATAATTATTTTAGTGTTTATTCCTTTGCTAACATTACACGGAATAGAAGGAAAGATGTTTAAACCCACAGCTTTTGCTGTGGCTGCAGCTCTTTTTGGTTCGTTAGTCTTAAACATAACCTTTCAACCTGTTTTAGCTTCAGTAGTTTTAAAGGAAAAATATCTTTCAGATAGAAAAAACCCTATCATAGAATTTCTCAACAAATTTTATCTTTCTGTATTGAAAAAAGCTTTTGAACATAAAAAGTCGATTTTGATTGTGTTCTTTATTTTAATTTTTATCGCTGGAATTTGTTACAATTTTTTAGGAAAAGAATTTGTTCCTCCTTTAGATGAAGGTTCAATAATAGCATCAACAGTAATGCTTCCAGAAACTTCTCTGGAGGAGTCAATTAGAACGGGAAGAAAAATTGAGAAGATATTTTTGTCTTTTCCAGAAGTAGTTTCTGTGACAAGGACAACGGGAACTGCTGAAGCATCAGAGCACCTTCATCCTGTAAATCACAGTCATTACATGATAGAACTTCTGCCAAGAGAAAAAAGGAAAAGAGATTTTAGAAAATTGACCCTGGAAATGAGAAAAGAACTGGACAGGATACCAGGGATAGCCTATATATTTGAACAGCCGATTGCAAATAAGCTCGCTGAAATGCTAACAGGAACTGAAGGACAGATTTCAGTAAAGCTTTTCGGCCATGATTTAAAAACTTTGAATGAAAAAATAGGAGAAATAAGAGAAGTCCTTTCAGATATAAAAGGTATTGCAGATTTGCAAGTGGAACAGACCACCGGAATTCCTCAGCTTATTATTAGATTAAAAAGAGAAAAATTAGCAAGGTTCGGCATCCCCGTTGAGCAGGTAGCAGATGTTATTGAAACAGCTTTGAATGGAATAGAGGTCACGGATGTTTATGAGCCAGATAGAATTACATCTGTGCTCATCAGGCTTCCCGAGGAATATCGAAATAATGAAGAGACAATAAAAAATCTCCTTATAGATTCTCCTGATGGACAGAGGATTCCTCTCTCTGAACTTGCTGAGTTAACAAAAAGTGAAGGTCCCCAGACTATTTTTCGGGAAAATTTAATGAGAAGAAAAATCATTCTCTGCAATGTGGTGAACCGAGATGTGGGAAGCTTTGTAAAAGAAGCAGAAGAAAAAATAAGTAAGAAAGTTTCATTGCCTAAGGGATATTTTGTAACATTCGGAGGTCAGTTTGAAAGCCAGCAGAGAGCAATAAAACAATTAACATGGTTCATGCTTCTTGTTGCTCTGATTGTGTTTGTAATTCTTTTTTCCTCATTCGGTTCGATGAGACAGGCATTCATGATTTTACTAAATGCTCCATCCACTTTGATTGGAGGGATAATAGGGCTTCTCGTAACAGGACAGACAATAAATGTCTCTTCAGCAATAGGGATGATCGCTCTTCTCGGCATTTGTGTTCAGAATGATATTATTCTCGTAGCAAAGATAAATGAATTGAGGAATAAAGGATATCCTTTAAGGGAAGCTGTTATTCAAGGTGCATTAACAAAGTTCAGGCCGATTTTTATGACGGATATGGTAATGATAGTAGGGGTTATTCCTTTAGCTCTTGGATTTTCTACAGGCTCTGAGATTCATAAGCCCTTAGCAGTTGTTTACATTGGAGGTTTTATCTTTGCCCTTCTTTTGAGATTGATAATTCTCCCCCTCCTCTATGAAATCTTTGCGAAAATAAGGACTTAATCAGTCTTTAATGCTTCCTAACTTCTTTATTTTTTATTTTATAATACGGATGAGTTTTTTAAAATAATTTTTAAGGTGACCACCTTGTTCTTTGGCATGAAGATCTTTATTGTATTATTACTGAATTCTACTTTGGCTTTTGTTTTTTCAAGGAAATCAACGGTGAAAACTTCTTCGGGAGTAAAAGGTAACACAATCCTGGCTTCAGTGTCCTTACCATGGGCTTCATAGGTTCTTAAAATTATTGATTTATCGTCTTCAGAAAGTTTCAGGGAGGAGAGAATAATATTCTCCGGCTCTAAATTGAGAAAGGAATTGGAGATGGGCAATGAGCCATCGTGCTTTTCTGATAAAAATGCTATTAAAGGGTTATTGTAATCATATGCAAGGCGGGGAGTATTGTTCATTCTCCAGCATCCTTTATGAGGAAAAAGAGCATATTCAATCTCATGCTGTCCTCTGTCTGCAGTGGGATCAGGGTCTTTGGGTGAACGGAGAAGGCTTATTCTCATGCGATTCCCATGGACATCATATCCGTATTTTGACCTTGTAAGTATACTCACTCCATAGTCCTCTGCCGAAAAGTCAATCCATTTTAAGCCAGGAACCTCATAGCGAGCCTTCTCCCAGTCGTTATTCATTGTGGTAGGGCGCTGAATAGAACCGAAGGGAATCTCATAGGTTGCCATATTGTTCTTTACATCTACATCGAATGCTGTTTTAAGCAATGTATGCTCTTCCCACCAATCAACCTGTGTTTTAAATTCAATCCGATTAATTTTATCGTAAAGGATTGTATCGCAGGTAAAGAATGAATTTGGATAATTAAGGGTTGGCTCTGCATTTAGTCTTTTTGCTTTTGATTCAGGATTGAAAAAATCAAGGTATGCCCTTAGAACTTTTCTAACTGGACCATTTTCAATTAGCTCCAATTTTCTGAATCCTGGAGTCCATTCCTTCCCAGTATATCCAATATCCCATGCATCCCAACGAGGAGGCTTGTCTCCAAAAAGCTGTAATAAATTTCCAGCTCCTGAAAGTATCTCTTTTCCATTCTTTTTATCAAAAATACTTTTAATCCAGCCTTTCTCCCTGTCCATTTTTATTCTAAAAAATTCATTTTCTATAGAATCTCCCTGAGGCCATGTTTTTTGTAGCTTCTCTTTTTTCTCAATTCTCTGCAGGTCAAAAACCTTATACCCGAACGCTGGGACATCCTCAGCTACGAAGAGCAAGGCTTTTGGTGTTATATCCGGCGGTAGCCCTTCTTTTAAACTAATTATCTGGGATGGAATCTCTTTTCCGTCAGGATCAGCAACAATATAATTAACTATTTCCTCGTTTCTTGCCTTTCTTGCAATTTCTATTTTTACTACATCTCTTCTCTTCCATGGTGATGGATTGAAAACAATCAGAGGCTCCCCTTTAATTCCACTCGTATTGATCTTTGAGGCAATATATTTAAGGGATTTTTCCATTTCTTTCTTGGTCAGAGCTTCAGCTATCTCATAGTCCTTCAAAGCATCAACATAAACTTCCCTTATGCTTGAACCGGGAAGGATATCATGGAATTGATTGAATAAAACCAATCTCCACGCCTCTTTAAAAGCTTCACGATTATAATATCCTCCAAGAAGATGAGAAACTACAGATATCCCTTCTGCATTGGCCAGGAGATTCTCAGCTATTCTATTATGTCTTTTTATTTCTGCCTGGGTAGTAAAAGTTCCTCGATGGTATTCGAGGTAAAGCTCATCGTTCCAGACTGGTATCTTGCTCAAGTCCTGTTTGAGAAGAAAATCCTCGAAATATTTTTTTGAGGTGCTAAATTTTACAGTGGGAAATATGGGAAGGGATTTAAGCCTTGCGATAACTTTTAGCATCTCTTCAGATGGTCCTCCACCATGGTCTCCAACTCCATAAAGAACAAGCATATTGCGGAAGCCAGTGTTGGCTTCGAATTGTCTGAGCTGGTCAACCAATCTAAATGGATCTTTAAAATCATAGACATAGCTGAAGGGGAAGTATACAAGAATCCTTGAACCATCAGGTCCTTCCCACCAGAAGACTCGATGGGGAAAGACATTTATATCATTCCAGGAGATCTTCTGGGTAATGAAAGCGTTAATACCTCCATTTAGATAAATCTGAGGCATATTCCAGTTGTATCCAAAAGAATCTGGATTCCATCCTATATTCACATCTATTCCAAATTTTTCTCTAAAATATCGCTTGGCATAAAGGATATGCCTTGCCCAAGATTCTCCATTTATGAGGTTGCAATCAGGCTCGATCATCATCCCGCCCACAAGCTCCCAGTAACCGCTTTTTACTTTACTTTTGATTCCCTTAAAGGTCTCCGGATATAAATCCTCCATCCATTTATAGTAATAAGCAGAACTCTGAGCAAAAGTAAAATCAGGGTAAGAATCCATCAATCTGAGTGCATTATCAAAGGTACTTTTAGAAACCTCTATGGTTTCTGATTTCCTCCATAGCCAGGCTGCATCTATGTGTGCATTCCCAATTAGTTCCAGAGTAAATTCCTTGATAAAATCCTTTACTGGCTTCAAACTTTTAAGTGATTTATCCAGAGAATTAAGAAGAGCAGTTCGATCTCCATTTTCCAGAGCCTTTGTGTCTATTAATAATGAACCCTCATCCAGGGTTTTTTGTAAATTCAGCTTTCTTTTCTTTGGAACGATGGATTTATCTATCTTTGGATCATAGCTTATCCATGCTCCTCTCTGATAGGTATCAAAGCTAAGGAGCTTCTTGCTTGTCTTCAGACTTAAAATCAAATCTTCTATTCTATTTACAAGTTCTACAGCAGGTTCAATTTCTATAGATGCCTTTAGCAATCTGAGCGGTCCGCCATAATTAATCCCTCTTAAAATCAGTATGTATTCCACATCTGGCAGGGCAGAATCGGTTAGAACATATCTTCCATTCCATTCAAAACGCCCTTTCTCAACACCATTAGTCCAGAGAAGACCAGCATCATCAAGTTCAAGATTAAGAAAAACTTTACTCCCTGAAACATCATAACCAAGAAATTTTTTAGGAAGCCTTATGCTTCCTTTTAACCAGGCAGTTTCTCCTCCAATATCTTTTCCCAGCTTGTATGGTTCCCAACTGGAAAAGTCTTCAATCTTGAGGGGATCAATTGTTACATCCTTTGTAAAGATCCAATTTTTTACATTGGTATCAATGGCTGATTGAAGCTGGTCTATAACAGATTGAACATCTTTTCCAGCAATAACAGGGATCTGAATTAAAATAAAAGAAAGAATAAATATTTTAGCTTTTCTTTTCATGCATACCTCCTTCATGATTGCAATTTATTTTTCAGAAGATTCCTTATCCCTTTTTTGAAGCTCTACAGAAAATCTTCTGTATAAAAGATAGGTTATAGAAAATGATAGGATAAAAATAGTAGCAGGAATAATTATTCCATAGATTAAAATCTGTTCATTCATCCTTCCTTCCCTTTCTTTTTCTTTTTTTGTAGGAATAATAGGCAAGAATAAGACCGAGAAATGAGACCACATAAGCAATGGTCATTCCTATGACAATAAATAACCCCTTATTCATATTCCCTCCACTTTATAATCCTATCGAGATGCTCCAGATAATCTTTCTGCCTTTTTTCGTAATCCTCTGAGATGGCTCTAAGTTTTGGATCAATAATCCAATGGAGAATCCATGTTAAAAAAATCCCTATGCCGAGGATAATAAAGCCTTCATTTCTCAGTAGACACACCAATGCCAATCCTATCATCAAAAGAGCATAGCAAACAGGAGAAATGATTATTGAAATTACATCCTCCTTTGTCCAGGTATCCGCTTCTTCTGGTTTCCATTCTCTTCTTATAATACCCATAATTGCCTCCTATTTGAGAAGGTCAAGCTTTTTCGCCTCAATTTCCACTGTTTTCCACCATCCAATTGGTTTAGTCATGGCATAGTATCTTGTAAGGTGACGCATATCCTCCGGTTTGGTTAGCAGAGTCACTGGTATATACACAAGGGCTGTCAGGAACATAAGAACCCAGAACTGTAGGTAATCAGGAAGCTCTGGAATGAGACCAAAGGAAGGAAGAATCCAGACAACGAGCCAGCTCATGCCAAGATTTGCAATCCATGCTGAAAGATATCCCCAGCTATTAAATCTCCACCATATAACCTGGAGGATGTTGGGTAACCACATTCCTGCTCCCATAATCCATAGAGCAAAAATCAGCCATTTTGTTATCTCCTCCATCATGCTTCCATATATAAAGGAACCTATGAGGAGGAGTGCGGTAGAAATTCTTCCTGCAAGAACCAGCATCTTCTCACTGGATTCTGGATTAATGTAATGATGATACAGGTCCCTTGTGAGATAGACAGCTCCAAGATTAAGATGGGTTGAGATAGTAGAGAAGTGAATGGCAATTACGCCTGCAAACAGAAATCCAGTTAATCCTATGGGTAGATTTTCAAATGCTACACGATACCATGCCATCTCATATTCTTTTGGATCGGTCAATCCAGGGTGGAGAATAAAGAAGGCGATGATGGCAACTGCCCAGATAGAATTTCTGGTAAGAGTCAGAGCTGTTCCCCACCAGATAGAATAGGATGCATCCCTTACAGTTCTGGAGGATTGGATACGCTGGGCTTCAGCATACCAGTCTATGCTTGTTCCCATTCCAAACCCACCCAGTACTGCTATAAAGATCATTGTAATGAACCAGGCAAAAGGAAATTCTCCTCTTAGAAAGCCTGTGAAATTAAAAGGATCAAGTCTCCATATCTCACCAATATTTGAAAGTTTCTCTACTATAGCGGATGGACCTCCTGCCACCATAACTCCCCACAGTGAAGCTATTAAGATTATAAAGAAGGCAATAATACCCTGCTGGAAATCAGCCATCACTACCCCCCAGAAACCTGCAGATAGGACATAGATAGCCACAATTATGGATGGGATAACAAGACCTATCCAGTTTTGCCAGCCAAAAAGATAGTTGCAGAGCTTCCCCATTGCCATTCCCACCCAGCCGAGAATAAACATGTTAAGGAAGGCACCCCATCCGGACATCCATCCTCTAAGGAGCTCAGCTCCCAGTCCAGAATAGCGCAAGCTCTGCCATTCAGCCTGGGAATAGGCAAGGGAACGACGGAATATACGGGCAGAAACAAAGGCCGCTATGGCGCACCAGGCAGAAAAGAATGTATACCATAGTCCTCTGAGCCCATGCTTGTAAATTACACCACTAACCCACATTGGCGTATCAGTGGCAGTATGGGTAGCATAAACACTCATTCCTGGAATCCACCAGGGAAGCCCCCGACCTGCGAGGAAAAAATCAGCTTCAGAACGCTTACCAAGTCTGTAAAATAGAATCCCACATCCTGTCATTAAAACAAGATATAGAAATAGCCAGAGCCAATCGAGAAATGCAAACTTGATCATTATGTATTTCTTTTTATATCGATTTTTCTCATTTTTTATTCTCTAATTATATTTTTTTAATTTTCTGAGTTCAACAATATTTTTAAAAAAAGGATTAAAGACATTGCGATATATTTATTGCTATATTGTATTATATATATGTAGGGCACCCTTTAGAGCCTGCCCCGAACCTTGCCCTGAACTTGTTTCATGGGTTGATTCGGGGGTTGCGCAATACAAGGCTGAAGCCTTGCCCTGCATTTCAAATTATTTAGTTCGTTTGTATTAATATAAAAAAAATCTTTTTAAATAAATTAATAACACTGTAACATGTTACAATTTTAGGTGTAACATGTTACACTCTCAAAGACATAATAAAATAAATGATTTTTTCCTTTTATGTAACATCAGAGTGTAACATTTGCAAGAATATTAATCCATATTTTTACTTTTTTAAAATTATATCTTCTTAATTATCAATTAATTATAAATTTTATTAATTATGGCATCTCAATTGCTATATTTTTAATGGAGGTAAAAGATGAAAAAATTAATTTCAATCTCTTTGGGTGTGTTTATAGTATTAGGGATAGTTTCATATTTTCTATTGATGCCAAAACCAGTCTATGGCTGGAGAGCATGTGGCGACGAATATGATGAATGCGTAAGAAGTGCTCATAATAGAGCTATAAGATGCCACGACAATTGTAGTAAAACTACAAGAGGATTAATGGAATATTACTGTAATCTACAATGTTCTAGATACTATTCTCTGGATAACTTTAATTGCTCTATGAGATTAGCTTGCTGCTGGGTTTTTGGAATATTTGGTTGCTGAAAAAAATCTGATATCGTAGTGTTATTAAGTTTCATTATTATATTATTTACTCTGATATCATGTAGAAATCAATCTATTGAAATAAGAGTCATCCATGTAAAAGAGGAAAATTTTGCAATCGGCATTCAGAATGATGAAAACTATATGTTTCATGAACCGAAGGATATAGAGATTCAAGATGATAAATATATTTTTATCGCTGATACAAAAAATAAAAGGGTTCAAAAATTTAACCATAATGGAGAGTTTTTAAAAAGTATAGTAAAAGGAGGAGAAGGGCCTGATCAGGTGCTTGAACCGGTTGATATAGAATTAACAGATAAAAATATCTTTATTGCTGACCCAAGCAAAAGAAAAATTTTATTCTTCAATAAAAATGAAGAGTATGTATCAAGTATAAATACACCATATTCAGTAAAAAATATTAATTATTTTCAGAATTATCTTTACATTTTAAAATTTTCCTCATTTGCAGCTGTATCTTTACAACTAAAAGGTTCTACTGAAGGGTATCTCGGCCATAGAGTAAATCTTTTAAATAATCAAGTTGACTTAAATTTTTGTGAATATTTAAAACCTTTAAATCTTTCCTTTTTCTCTTTGTTAAATTACTCCTCAATGGATATGGATAAAAATGGAAACATCTGGGTTGCTTATCTTTTTTTGAACAAAATAATCAAATTTAACAAAGATGGGAAAAAAATAAAAGAGCTTAAATCAATTTTCACAGAGAAAAAAATTAAGCCAACGAATTTAAAAGACTTAAACCCAATTCCTATTCTTATAAATAAAAGGATCAGAGTCGATGAGAAAGGAGATATTTATATTTTAGCTTCTATTTCAAGGGAGACAGAAAAGTTTCAGGCATCAAAAATCATATTTAAATATGACAATGAGGGAAATTATTTAGGAGAAATGTATTTTCCTTATTTCATAGAAGAGTTTAATATCTCAAACAATACAATTTACATTATTGATGAAGACTTTATAGTACGGAAATTTAAAATTGAGACATAAGAAAGATTCAAATATGAGGTCAAAATTTTTGCATTCTATTTTATTCATTATTTTGATTTTTTCTATATCATTAAATTTAATACTAATTCTTAAAAATTCATCTCTTTTAAATAAATATAATCTCCTTCTTACAGAGATTGCAAAAAACCAATTTGAAAAACCCACTCAAAAAAAGGATGCTCAAATTTATAAGAAAGGTGATTATCTTCCTAATTTTATTTTTAAAACTTTTGACAATAATTATATTGATTTATCAGAACTAAAATCAAATAATCTTCTTCTAATCTATTTTAAATTCAGCGATTGTGATGTCTGTTACAGCTATCTAATAAATGCCCAGAGAAATATCAGTTTTTATGAAAATAAAGGAATAGAAGTGGTAGGAATTTCTGACCAAAATATAAAAATAATTAATGATTTTATAAATAAAAAAGATATAACAATTCCTATTGCTCTTGATAGAGGAAAAATATTCAAATCTCTTGTTTGTATATTCCGATCCAAAGTGGCCATCGATTCCGATTCAAACCGGCCACTGATTCTGATTGAAAGTGGCCACCCATTCCGATTTATTCCGGCCACTTTTTCGATGAAATCAGAATTTGAAAAAGTT
>JBFLYD010000016.1 GCA_040756905.1 Acidobacteriota bacterium | reverse complement strand
GGAAAAGAAAGTCATCCTTGACTCAATCCAGCCACTCTGAGGTATAATGAAAATTCAGCGTCACTTCGCTCCGACAGGTGGCCGGTTTCAATCAGAATCAGTGGCCAGATTCATCGGAATATGCATAAAATAATCTATTTAATTCTTTTCATGATTTTTATGGGATTTTCCGTTTTAAATCACTCAATTTCGATAATATTCATTCCGGGTCTTCTTTTAATTTTTTATAATAAAGGATTTTTTAAAAGCAATAGAATAAATATTTTCCTTCTCTTTATTATCTTCTTTGTTGTAAGTTTATCACCGTTAATTTTTTTATTACTTATGAAATCTGGCCCGGTTTTAGTTTTTAAAACTTTGTATAGCGACACAATTTACCATTTTAAAACCTATTTTAGTCTAAAAAAAAGTCTAAAAGAGATATTTTTATATCCAATTTACCTTTTCTATCAATTTCCAGGGATTGGATTTTTATTAGGAGTAATGGGTATCTCTAATTTTCATAAATGTAACAAAAGAATTTTTTTTGGATTTTTATCTATTTTTGTATTGGATATTCTTTTTTCTTCTGCATATTTTTTCCAAAGACAGTTTGCCCTTTTACTTCCATCATATCTAATGTTTTCTGTATTTATTGGTTTTGGATTTAAATATTTAATGGATTATTTAAGAGGAATTTTTTATAAAAAAAATTATTCTAAGATTTCTTATTATTTAATCTCAATTATTTTAATATTTTTTCCACTGATATTGTATTATTCATTTCCTACAATTAATAAATATTTAAATTTAAACATTATAAAAATTAGAGAATTGTCCTATAGAAATAATATAAGATATTTTTTCATTCCAGATAAATCAAAAGAATATGGAGCATTGAATTACTCAAAGGAGGTATTTGAAGAAGTAGAACCTAATTCAATTATTTTAGTTGATTTTAACCCAGGCATGGCTCTTCTTTATTATCAAAAAACTTATAAAAAAAGAGAAGATGTGGAAATTGCAGTGATGATAGATACATTTATCCATAGGTACAAAAATCCCGAGAAAGAAATTCAAAAGTTTATAGAGAAAAATATTGATAAGCGGCCGATCTATTTAGGGGATAGATGGGAAGAGTATTATTTTCTCAATCATCTGAAAAGATTTTATAAATTGAAAAATGTTAGTTCACTTGTAAAGATCGAGAGAAAATAATCAGAATAAATTGTGTTACATTTTAACACCAGAAGAAATAAACATAAATTTTAGTTGACTTATTTTGGGTTATAAATTAATTTAATTTTTAAATTTAAAGGATGGAATATATTTTTATATTTAAAGCATAGATGAAAGACAAGAACATTGGAGTAATAAAGAATTTATCACCATAGGAGGTAAGGATGGTTAAAAATAGATTAATCTTAAAACTGACATTAATTGCAGGGGCAACTCTTTTTTTAATTTCATACATCAATTCTCAGGATTATTTGAAAGGTTCATCTAAATTTGAGAAAAATGGATGGGTATTTTTGCATTTAGAGGGGCCTCCTTATAACATTGGATATCAACATGGTTTTCTTCTTGCTAGTGAAATAAAGGATGCAATCGATGCGGTTTCATTTTATGCAGAGAAAGTATCAAAAAAGGACTGGAAATTTTTCAGAAACACAGCTGAAAAGATCTACTGGCCAAAGGTTCCAGAGGAATATCGTCAGGAGATAATGGGAATAGCTGATGGAATGAGAGATAAGGGTATAGAGAGAATAAAATGGGAGGACATACTGGCATTGAATTCCTGGATTGAAACTGCCTGGTATTATATTCCCTCGATAGAGAAAAAGAAAAAAGTAGAGAATAAATCTTTTCTTCCATTCGGAAGCTGTTCTGCGTTTATTGCCACAGGAGATGCCACAAAAGATAATAAAATAGTAATGGCCCATAACACCTGGATAGATTATTTCACCGGTATGCCTTTTAACATCATAGTGGATTTAAAACCTGAAAAGGGAAATAGAATCTTAATGCAATCTTATGCAGGATTTATTCACAGTGGCTCAGATTTCTATATAAATTCAGCAGGACTTATGGTCACAGAAACAACTATTACAGGGTTTGAGAATATTGACCCATCTAAGACTCCAGAATTTGTAAGGGTGAGAAAGGCAATCCAGTATGCTTCCTCCATTGATGAATGGATAAAAATAATACTTGAGGACAATAACGGCGGATATGCGAATGGCTGGCTTATAGGAGATGTAAAAACTGGTGAAATTGCAAGGCTTGAGTTAGGATTAAAAAATCATAAGATATGGCGAACAAACAATGGCTATTATGCGGGATCGAACATAGCTTTAGATGATAAGGTAAGGCAGGAAACTAAATTTAATTATGAGGATTCCTCCACAAGTCCTTATTCAAGATATCAGAGGTGGGAAGCATTGTTAAAGGAGAATTATGGAAAAATTGACATAGATTTAGCCAAGAAATACCTTGGAGATCATTATGATACATTTTTAAAAAAAGAAATCCCATCCGCAAGAACTCTTTGTGGCCATATAGAAGAGGATCCAAAGGGTGAACCTGCATGGAAGAAACCTCCTTTTTACCCAGAAGGAGCAATGGATGGGAAAGTAGCTGATTCAGACCTTGCTAGGAAAATGGCAATATGGGCTCACTGGGGTCATCCATGTGGAAAAGATTTTATCGCTCAAAAATTTATCGAAGAGCATAAGGATTTTAGCTGGCAGAAAGATTTTTTAAAAGACCTTAAAGCTATGGGATGGGTTGTTTTTACTATAAAGGAGGAAAATATTCAATAATTTATGAGAATCAAGAAAATAGAGCTTCATGGTTTCAAATCATTCCCAAAAAGAACAACGATAACTTTTCATCCTGGTGTAACTGCAATAGTCGGGCCAAACGGATGTGGAAAGAGTAACATTGTGGATGGAATATTGTGGGCTCTTGGAGAAAGTAGAATTAAATTCCTGAGGACTGAGAAAAGTGAAGACGTGATATTCAACGGTAGTGAGAAAAAAGACCCGATGGGGATGGCTGAGGTCTCAATCACTCTATCAGAAGATAGCAAAGAAGAGATATTGACTCTATCGAGGCTTTTTTATCGCTCAGGAGAATCTGAATATAAAATGGGAGAGAAGAAAGTCAGACTGAAGGATATTCAGGAGGAGTTATGGAAGTTAGGAATAGCTGGAAAAGAATATTTTGTGATCGAACAGGGTGCGATCGGTTCTCTTGTAAATTTAAAACCTCAAGAGAAAAGAGCTTTAATTGAAGAGGCTGCAGAAATTTCAAAATACAAAGAGAGAAAGAAAGAAGCAAAGTCAAAGCTCATTGACTCAGAACAGAATCTCAATCGAATTGAGGATTTAATTGTTGAGACCGAAAGACAGAAGAATTCCCTTCAGCGTCAGGTTTACTCAGCGAGAAAGTACAAAGAGTTAAGGGAGAGAATAAGAGATTTATCTTTAATTTATTATGAATTGAAATCTTCAGATTTGATGAAAGAGATTGAAAATTCGAGGAGAAAGATTGAGTTATACATTGAAAAAGAAACAGAGATTCATGCTGAATTGAAATCCAGAGAAAAGAGTTATTTTGATTTAAAAAGTTTAATTTTCAAAAATGAAAATGAATTGAAAGAGATTCAGAATGATTATTATGAAAAGAAATCAAGAATGGAAAGAGGCATCTCCCAGGTTGAGAAAGAATCAAAGAGAAAATCTTACCTGGAGGAGAACATAAAAAAATATGAGGAAAACATTAATGAATTGAATAAAGAAAGGGAAGTCATTGTAATGGAAATATTTAATTCAGAAGAGGAAAAGAGGGGAAATGAAGAAAGTCTAAAGATAAAAAGTATTGAGGCTGAAGCTCTTGAAGATAAACTCAAACAAAATTCAGAGAGATTGGTGGTGGTGAAAGAGGAGCTTGAAAACCTGAAAAAAGAAAATTTGATAAAATTTTCCGAGCATTCCAGCATAAAAAATACACTGACTGCCTATAGAAAAGAGTTTGAAAATATCATAAAGCAAAAAGAGAAATTATACGAGGAGATTAAAACAATAAATGAGTCAGAAATTTCTTTAAATCTTCAAAGAATTAATCATGCAATTGAAAATCTTAAGATTCAGAAAAAAAAGGTTTTAGAGAAAATAAAAAATCTTGAAGAAAAAAAGAATGAAATTTTAGAAATTTTTAAGATAAAACAGAATGAGCTTGAAGAAAAAAGAATTAAAAAATCTGAAATTTCAATGAGAGTTGATTTTCTTTCATCCACCGTAAAAGAAAAAATTAATGAATCAGCTCTTTACTCTTCAGGTAGGATGATAGATTTTCTTGATCTCGAGGCAAGATATTATGCTCCTGTTGAGAATTTACTGAAAGATGAGCTTTCTGCTTATTTGATGAAAAATGTTCCTGAGGGAAAAAAATGGCTTTCCTCTGAAAATGTGAAAGGAGCTTTTATTTTTCCAAGAAAAAGTGAAGAAGTTATCATACCGGATAATATAAAAGAAGATAAAGCATTTATTACGGTATTGATGATTAAATTGAAGGAAATAGACGAAGAGTTTTCTTTTCCAAATGCCATAGTAGTAGAAAAAATAGAAGATGCATTTCGATTATGGGAGAAATGGCCTGATTTTAATTATGTCACTTTAAAAGGGGATATATTGTTAAGCCATGGGCTTTTAAAAAAAAGAGAGAAAGAAGATGTGCTATCGTTTAGATTAGAGGTTAAAAATTTAAATAATACTTTAGTAAATTTGAATGAGGAGATAGATTCCCTGGAGAATGAAATAGGTTCAATGGAATTTAATGTTTTAGATATTGAGAAGGAGCTAAACACATTGAATGAAGATTTAAAGAATTTAGAAAAACTTTCTCTCGAAGCCGAATTCAAACACAACACTGAACTGAACAATAAGAGAAAGAATCTTCAAAGATTAGAAACATTGAAAATCGAAGTAGAACTGATTGAGAAAGAACAGAATGAATTGAATGAAAAAATTGATCACTCAGAAAAATCATTAATATATTTTGAAAATGCCCTTGGAGATTCAACAGATAATATTTCTAAAAAAGAAAAAGAAATTGATGAGATGGAAAAGGAGATAAGAGAAATTCAAGATGAGCTTTCGAAAAGAAAGGGTGAAAAGATTTTACTATCTGAGAGAATATTATCTTCGAAAAGGCGAATAAGCGAATTTTCAAAAAGATTGTCAGGAATAAATGAAAAAATTCAGCACATAAATTCAGATGTGGAAAAAAATAAATTGGAAATAGAGCAGGCAGATCAAATTATTAGAAGTTTTGAAAAAGAAATTGAAGGACTGGAGCATATAACCCAAAAGTTAAAAGATGACATATCTTCAGGAGAAAAGAATCTTTTTGAATTGAAAAATAGAGCTCAGGAAGTGGAAAAAGAGATTAATAAATTAAGAGAGAAATTAGAAATTGCAAGACAGGAGAGATCTCAGGAAGAAATTAGAAAAGCTCAATACGAAAGAGACTGGGTCAACCTTGAGGAGATGGCATGGAAAGAAACAGCTTTAAATCTTAAAGAGATTACAGGAAAATCATCAAAAACTTATGAGGGGTCCATCGAAGAATTACATGAGGAGTTAAAAAAATCTAAAGAGAGTCTTGAAAAATTTGGAGCTGTGAATCTCCTTGCTGAAGATGAAATGAAAAGCGTTAAAGAAAGGCTCAACTTTTTGAAAAAACAGAGGGAAGATATTCTTCAATCGATTGAATCTACAAACCACGCTATAAAAAGAATTGATGCAGAATCCAGAGAGCTTCTCAATCAAACCATTCAAAAGATAAGAGATAATTTTAAACTGACTTTTTCAACTTTCTTTGAAGGAGGAGAAGCTGATTTGAAAGTTATCGATGAAGAAAATCTCCTCGAAAGTGGGATTGAAATTTGGGCTCAACCACCTGGAAAGAAGCTCCAGAGTCTTATGCTTCTTTCCGGTGGAGAGAAGGCTCTTGCATCTTTAGCTTTTCTCTTTGCTTTATTTTTATGCAGACCAACACCATTTTGTATATTTGATGAGGTAGATGCGGCTTTAGATGATGCTAATCTTATAAGGTACCTGAATTTTATTGAAAAAATGAAAAATGATACTCAATTTATAATTATAACTCATAACCTTAAAACAATGGAAAAAGCTGATTATCTTTATGGAATTACTATGGATGAACCTGGAGAATCAACCATTTATTCGATCAGGCTCGATATGGAAAATAAAAATCCTCAGAAACTTTTAAAAAGTTAACTTTTATATATTTTTAATATTTTTACCTTTAAAAATACAAGAAACATTATTAAATATCTTTTCAGAGCAGAGAGAGAATTTATCGATGTCAGAGTAACCGGGATTTTTCTTAAATAAGAAATACCTTTTTTTGAGAAAGACCATCTAAACACAAGTTCTGATATATCAGCCCATGAGAGTTTGTCCTGAAAAAGAGGAACATAGCCCTGAGCTGCCGGAAGAGTGATAATTCTTTTATCTTTTTTTTTCGTCCATGTAAAATCCTCAGGAAATTTTCCCATTTCCTTTGCTTTCTTTTCAAGGTTTGTTCCTGGATATATGTGAAGTATTGAAATTGAGATTTCAGAATCATTCTTTAGTCTTTCAATTATATTGATTGTTTCCTTTGCTTCTTGCCATGTTTCAGTGGGATGACTGAAGATGAAAAAACAATTGGAAAGAATCTCCAGTTCTTTACACCACCTCACAATGTTATAGAGATGTTCAAGTTTTATGTTCTTTTTGATTATTTCTTTTCTTATTCTTTCCGAGCCAGCTTCAACGCCGAATGAAACATAATAGAGACCTGCCTTTTTCATTTTGGAGAGGAGTTCTTTCGTCATCACATCTATTCTTAGTTCACATGTCCATTGGATATCTAAATCTCTTTCCATAATTAAGTCGCATATTTTTTCAACTCTTTTTGGGTTAAAATTAAAGGTATCATCGTAAAACCATATTGCCTTTGCATTGTATCTATTAATGACATATTCAATCTCTTCAACCACTTTTTCTGGACTCATTGATCTAACAATTCTTCCCCAGTTTATCGGTGTTGCACAGAAGTTGCATTCAAACGGGCATCCTCTCGAGGTCATCAGATTGGCTGCAGGAAGTTTTCCTTTTCCCGGAACATCAAGATAGAAATTGTATTTTTCATACGGGATAAGATGTCTTGCAGGAAAGGGAAGTAAATCTAAATCATGGAGGGGAGATCTTGAAGGATTTATAAAAATCTTCCCATTTATTCTATATGATATTCCAGGAATTTTGCTCAATGAATCTTCCTTTTTGCTTTCCAGTGCTTTTACCAGTTCGTACGTAGTAATCTCTCCTTCACCCCTTACAACAAAATCAAGTTCAGGTATATGTTCTAGCGCATCTTGTGCTGCCATCGACGCATGAGGTCCACCAATTACTGTTCTTGCAGTAGGATAAACTTTCTTTGACCTCCTGATAAGCTCAAAAGCTAAAAATCTATTTTCTGTTGTTGTGGTCACTCCCACTACATCTGGTTTATAATTTGATATTTCTTTTTCAATTTCTCTCCATTTAAGTTCCAGGACTTCTGATGGAACAACTTTTACTTCCATTCCTTTATTTTCAAGGTATGCAGCAATATAGAGGATTCCCAAAGCTGGCATCAAAGTCCCTTTAGTCCATCTTTCTGCAAAATAACCACCTGGTGGGACCAAAAGCATTACTTTCATTAGTGCTCTCTATTTAGAAGTTAATTATAGATTTTGGATGAAGGGTTGTCAAAACTTTACTTGCTTACCAAAAATAGATTAATTTGTAATATAGTAATTTTTTTAAAGGAGCTGAAAAGATGAAGGGAAGAACAAATGTAAAATATGAACCTAAAGACAAGCCGAGGAATCCATTCCCCACAGTGGATATTATCATCGAATATAAAAAAGGAGACAAAGAAGGAATCATTTTGATAAAAAGAAAAAATCCTCCCTATGGTTGGGCAATCCCAGGAGGTTTTATAGAATACGGCGAATTTGCAGAGAATACAGCAATAAGAGAAGCAAAAGAGGAGACAAACTTGGATATTGAAATTTTATCCCAGCTTCATACTTACTCTAACCCTGAACGAGACCCAAGACATCATACAATTTCAGTAGTTTTTGTTGCAAGAGGATTCGGAACCGCGAAGGCAAAGGATGATGCATCTGAGATTGGAATTTTTAATAAGGATGAAATTCCTGAAAATTTAGCCTTTGACCACAATAGAATCTTAAAAAATTATTTCAACCTGAAAGAGGAGCTTCAAAAATTTGGATTGGATTTCAGTTTTTTCAGAAAGATATTTGATTAAATTGTCTAAATACATGAATTATAGCAAACGCATAAAATATTGTTACATGTAGGGCAAGGCTTTAGCCTTGCATTAAGCAACCCTAAAATAAGCTCACCTGATAAGTACCCATGCTTATATTCACTAAAAGAACCGTATTCTGGCATTCCTGTACTAACCACATTGCACCTTCTTATGTGCTTCAATAATTGATATATACTT